>DASSAY010000115.1:0-4108 GCA_035699185.1 Balneolaceae bacterium
CGCAAAAGCTTCTCTTCCGGGGTAGGGTCTGTTTCGCCTTTAGGCGTAATTTTACCTACAAGGATATCACTCGGTTCAATTTTTGCACCGATTCGGATGATTCCCTGCTCGTCAAGATCTTTGGTAGCATCTTCACTTACATTCGGGATTTCACGGGTCAGTTCTTCTTCACCGCGCTTGGTATCCCGAACCTGCTGCTCGAATTCCTGAATATGGATGGATGTGTAAATATCATCCTGAACAATGCGTTCACTCACAACAATTGCATCCTCAAAGTTGTACCCTCTCCAAGGCATGAAACCAACTAACAAGTTTCGTCCCAAGGCAAGCTCACCCTGATCGGTCGCGCAACCATCAGCCAGTGTCTGTCCGTTTACCACCTTGTCACCTACTTCAACAATAGGCTTTTGGTTGATGGTGGTATCTTGGTTAGTACGCTCGAACTTGGTCAGATGGTATGTTTTAATACCTTCATCGAAATAACATTGCTGCTCCATTTCCGAACGGTCATATTTGACCCGGATCTCTTTGGAACTTACATAAACTACTTCACCATCTTCTTCGGCGGCGATAATAGCTCGCGAATCTTTAGCCGCACGATGTTCAAGACCGGTTCCAACCACCGGCGCTTCAGGACGCAGCAATGGTACTGCCTGGCGCTGCATGTTTGAACCCATGAGCGCACGGTTCGCATCATTGTGCTCAATAAACGGAATGAGTGCTGCCGCAACCGAGGTAATCTGGTTGGGAGAAACATCCATATATTGAATTTGGTCAGGCGTAGCCAGCCCAACTTCTCCATCACGGAAACGGGAGAAAATGTTTTCGTTTTTGAAAACGCCCTTGTTATCTAAAGGAGCGTTGGCTTGTGCAATTACCGTTTCATCTTCCTGTTCGGCAGAGAGATATTCAATTTCATCACTCACTTGACCGTCTTTCAATTTGCGATACGGCGTTTCAATAAAACCAAAATCATTCACTTTGGCATAAATGCAGAGTGAGGAAATCAGACCAATATTTGGGCCTTCAGGCGTTTCAATCGGGCAAAGCCGTCCATAATGCGTATAGTGAACGTCACGAACTTCAAAACCGGCTCGTTCACGAGTCAATCCACCAGGGCCTAATGCCGACATACGACGCTTGTGCGTCAATTCAGCGATAGGATTGGTTTGATCCATAAACTGCGATAGCTGGTTGGTACCAAAAAAGGTGTTAATCACCGATGAAATGGTACGCGCGTTAACCAAATCCTGCGGAGTCAACTGTTCTGCATCGCGGGAATTCATTCGCTCCCTGATCGTGCGAGACATCCGCGCCAAACCAATGGAAAACTGCTGGCCTAACTGTTCGCCGATAGTACGGACACGACGATTACTCAGGTGATCAATATCATCAACCTGAGATTTCATATTCTTGAGGCGAATAACCTCTTTGATAATGGCTACGATATCTTCTTTAACAAGATACCTGATGTCCATATCCACATCTTCTTTGAGACGCTTGTTGAGACGGTAACGTCCCACTTCGCCAAGATCATACTTTTTGTCGCTGAAGAATAAACGCTCGAGTACCTGACGAGCTGTCTCAGGATCCGGCATTTGACCGGTACGAATTTGCTGGTAAATTTCACCCAGTGCAGAATTCTGGTCGTGACTCGGATCTTTTCGAAGCGTGTTCATCATTACATCCCGCTCAGAATCTTCGGGAGTTAATGTCTGCACACGAATATTTTCAATATCGGCTTCCTTGAAAATACCGTAATCATCTTCTTCAATTTCATGATCACGCTCGAGTACTGCTTCACGATTCAGCGCTTCGGTAACTTCGCCGGTTTCATCATCAACTACTTCTTCCATCTTTTCAACGATGATATCAGAAGCGAGGCGACGGCCTACCAATTCTTCATTAAATTTCTTTTTAGATCCGAATTTGAAGGTTTCGGTCAGCTCAAAAAGGCTGAATAACTCTTCATCGGTTGAATAACCGAGCGCACGTAACAAAGTAGTGCACGGAACCTTTTTCTTGCGGTCGATATAAGCCCAAAGTACATCGCGAATATCGGTTGAAAATTCAATCCAGGAGCCTTTAAACGGAATAACGCGTGCGTTATAAAGCTGAGTGCCGTTGGGATGCACATTCTGCCCGAAAAATACGCCGGGTGAACGGTGCAACTGGCTTACAATCACCCGTTCTGCACCATTAATGATAAACGTACCGCGTTTGGTCATCCAGGGAAGGTCGCCTAAAAATACTTCCTGCTCGATCGTTTCTGTTGCTTCATCATCGTCATCAACAGCAGAAAGGCGAATTTTGGCTTTCAGGGGTACGGCATAAGAAAGCCCGCGTTCCTGGCATTCATTCATGCTGTATTTGGGGGTATCTACACTGTAGTGCAAAAATTCCAGTATATGAGTTTCCCGCGAATCCTGAATAGGAAAATTATCGTTAAAAATTTTCTGAAGACCTTGATTTTTACGATCTTCTGGTGCAATATCCAACTGAGTAAATTCACCAAAAGATTTCAGTTGTATATCAAGAAAGTCAGGATAGTCGAGAACATGTTCAGTACTGGCAAATGTTAAACGCTCAGTGAAAGGAATTTTATCCATCTTAGTATGTTTACTCAAAAGGAACCTCTCCTTTAAAAATTAGTTAGAAAAGTGATGAGCCAAATTGCAACAAACCGAGTCACTTTCGGTGAGCCGGTAGTTTGCAAATAAGCCAATAACCAATACCGTATAACGATATTGGTTAATGACAAATTATAGTGGTTGTAACTTAATTACTTAAGCTCAACTTCAGCGCCAGCTTCTTCGAGCTTGGACTTGAGGTCTTCAGCTTCTTCCTTGGCAACACCTTCCTTAATGGCGTTAGGTGCGTTATCTACCAATTCTTTAGCTTCTTTAAGGCCGAGACCTGTGATGGTGCGAACTTCTTTAATGACGGCAATTTTCTTAGCGCCGGCAGATTTCAGAACTACATCGAATTCTGTTTGTTCTTCACCGCCGCCTGCTTCACCGCCGCCTCCGGCAACAACTGCTGCTGCAGCCGCAGGTTTGATGTCGTATTCTTCTTCAAGAACATTAGCGAGTTCGTTCGCTTCTTTTACAGTTAAGTTTACTAATTGTTCAGCTATGTCTTTAACGTCAGCCATTTGTTTATTTCTCCGATTGAGCTTTTATAGATTAAAAATCGTATTGTTAATGTTTGATTTATTCTTCGCCTTTTTCAGCGATGGTTTCAACGGCTCCGGCAATATTGCGGCCGGGAGCTTGCAATGCACTTACCACGTTAGAAACAGGAGCAAGTAAGAGCCCGACGATGTCGCCGATCACTTCGCTCTTAGATTTCATAGAAGCCAGCTTATTCAGCTCGTCCGCGCCGTAATAATCACCGGCGATGAAGGCAGCTTTAAATTTAGGCTTCTCTGTTTCTTCGTAAAACTTCTTAATCACTTTTGCTGGTGCGGCATGCTCTTCTTCCACAAAGGCGAAACCATTTTGTTTAACCAAATGGGGATATAAATCTTCGTATCCGCCCACTTCGTCCATGGCTCGCTTCACCAAAGTGTTTTTATACACTTTAAATTTGATGTTGCCTTCGTAAAATTCACCACGCATATTGTTGATTTCTGTTACCGACATACCCGAATAATTGGTGATGTAAATAGCATCATGACTATTCAGATTTTCGGTAATTTCTTCAACAGCTGCTTTTTTTTCTGCTAATGTTGGCATTATTCAGTCCTGTTTTTAAACTTCTATACAGAAATTACAGATGAACGGCTTAACGGAATACCGGGCCCCATAGTGCTGCTCATAGTGGCGCTTCTGACATATAAACCTTTGGCAGAAGCGGGTCTGAGCCGCATTACGGTTTGTAAATATTCCATTGCGTTTTCACGAAGGTCGCTGGCCTCAAAGCTAACTTTACCGACTGATGCGTGCAGAATTCCATATTTATCTACACGGAAATCAATTTTACCGGCTTTTACTTCTTTGATTGCGTCAGCAACATCGTTGGTAACGGTACCACTCTTGGGATTAGGCATTAGTCCGCGGGGGCCTAAAACACGGCCCAGCTTTCCAATTTTGCCCATAACATCCGG
>DASSAY010000116.1:0-3121 GCA_035699185.1 Balneolaceae bacterium
ATAACCCATTAGGTTATGATAGCCGTAGTAATCAAAACTGGCCTGAAGCGAATTACTCAACCGGCTCATCGGTTGATCATCCAGAGCAAAAACAGCGACGGCATCATCATACACATTGAAATCGAACTGTCCGTCAATCATCCCCGTGTTGATGTATGAAGCGATTAAAGCCCGCGAGCCGTAGGTTTCCCCGATCTGGTAAATACGATCATCCTCAGGTATCACTACTTGGGATTTGAGCTTTCGTGTCAATGTCCGCCAGAAGGTAAGCTGAACATGTTTGGTGGCATCGTGACGAAAACCGTCAAAATTGTAATTCTTCAGCCAAAAAAGGGCTGAATCGGTCATGGTTTCGACTACAATGGGCTTGGAAAAATCGAGGTCGGGCATGAACGTGTCAAACCAGGTGGTCAATCGATGAGTATCCCAGTTGCCGATGTTCATTGAACCATCCGGGAGATAAAGGGGATTTGCCCACTCGGGATGCTTTTGATAAACCGGATGCAATTCGTGCACATGATTAGCTACATAATCCAAAATTACATTCATGCCGTGAGCGTGTGCCGTTTGCAGCAATTCTCTCAGCGATGCTTCCGAGCCAAAACGATAATCAACCTTGGATGATGAAATCGGCCAGTAGCCGTGATAGCCTGAAAACTGGGTTTTAGGATCAGGGTACAAGCCATAAGCACCCTTTGGGTTTTGCGTAATCGGCGACAGCCAGAGCGCGTTGATACCCAGTCTTTCAAAATAACCGTCTTTAATTTTTTGAGTGATGCCTGCCAGATCACCGCCATAATAATTAGCTTCAGGCAAAATATCAGGGTCATCAACAGGCTCATCATTAGCGGGATTTCCGTTTTTGAAACGATCAACCATCATAAAATACATAACGGTTCGCTCCCAGTCATCACGATTTAACTGATCTACGGAATGAACTACCTTTCCTTTTTCGAGCGGAATCAACAAATCATTAGAAGCACCAACCTCATTATAAGTCCAGACGCGGATAAATGAGCGGCCCAATTTCTTCGCTTGCGCAGGAATGATGATCGTCAGCCATTCATCACGTAATTCCGCATCAATCAACTTATTTTGCCAGTACACCAGCGCCCCGGTCGATTGATCGGCCTTCACTTTTATTTTATTAGTAGTGTAAGCAGCGGTTTGAATAGATGGAAACTCACTTTCGGCAGAACCGGCTACGGTTAAAACTGAATTTTGTCCGCCCATACCATTGGAAACAATGTGATCATTAAAAGGATCGAGTATCTCCTTGCCATCCACCACAAAAAGGTATTCATAAGTGCCCGGCTTAAGTTGAAAATCAATACTCCATGCGCCATTTTCGAGCTTCATGGGAGCCGAAGCGGCATTCCAGTTATTCATTTGTCCCTTCACCAGCACCTGCCCGTAAGATTGCTCAGGATCAAAAGTGAGCGTTACCGCTTTTTTTCGGGACTTTTGCAACGGCACATGATACGATTCTCCATCCACCCACAGCGCCAGGCTTGCCATCGGTTTTTTTAAACGGCCTTTGACAACGATGAATTGATGATCTTCGGTTAGCGAAGCTTGCAATGCATCGGGTGCTTCTATACGAGCTACGCTTGATAGGTCAATGATGTAATCCTGAACAAAAAGTGTATCCACGCCCGGCCGAAGCTGGAAGGGCGTAGCAAAACCGACTACAGGAGCTTTCTGTAAATCCTGGGCCTGAACCGGATTCCAGAATACCGCTAAACAGAAAAGCGCGAGTAGTAAAGTGTGTTTTTTCATACTGATCATTTTAAAATGTTTAAATTAGCTATCACCCCATCGAATTCTGGAGTCATCATTGGTTCACCAACCCCTCTTGCATCTCCCCTTAAAAAGGGGAGAAAAATCCTCTCCTTTTAAAGGAGGGGTAAGGGGTGGTTTATTACTAATAGCAAATTTTTAAATTTTCTATTACTGCTTTTTCACCGCAGAAGCCAGATCTTCATCTTCCGCAATCTTTACAGGAATAATCAACGATTTACCTGGCAAAATCTCATATTGCTTTCCATATAAGAAACAATCGATAGCCTCACCTTCGGTGCACTGGATACTTACCTCTTCCCGTCCAACCAGGATGGTCAGCAGGCGCCCACGATAGACAATCTTGAAGGAATAGGATTTCCATTCTTTGGGTAATGCCGGGGCAAAATGAAGGTCACCATCTTTAATTCGCTTTCCCGCGAATCCTTCCACAATCGACATCCAGGTACCGGCCATGCTGGTAATGTGTAAGCCCTGGTTGACTTCCTTGTTATAATCATCCAGATCAAGGCGCGCCGTGCGGAGGTACAATTCGTAGGCTTTGTTGTTGTAACCCAGTTTCGAAGCCAAAATAGAGTGAATGCAGGGCGATAATGATGATTCGTGAACCGTCCGCGGCTCGTAAAAATCGTAATTCCGGCGGATCGTATCTTCATCAAACTCATGCTCGAAAAAGTACAAACCCTGAGCGACATCGCCCTGTTTAATAAAACAGGAACGAAGGATGCGATCCCATGACCAATACTGATTAATGGGACGCTCACTTTCATCCAGGTCTTCGGCTAACCGCTGCTCTTTATCGAGATAGCCGTCCTGCTGCAGAAAAATGCCCCGGACTTCATCAAACGGAAAATAGGCTTTCTCCAGAATATCCTTCCAGCCCTCAGCTTCTGAATCAAGATATCCCGTTTTTTCCCAAATTTCACCGAAGCGCTTTGGGGCTTCCTTTCGAAGTTTTTCAATGCATTCCAACGTATAGCGAATCGTCCAGCAGGCGATGTAAGAGGTGTACCAGTTGTTATTTACGTTATTTTCGTATTCGTTTGGTCCGGTAACGCCCAACATTACATACTTTCCGCGTTCTTCCGAAAAATTAAAGCGCTGGCTCCAGAAACGGGAGATGGCTATCAGGATTTCCAGTCCGGCTTCCTGGAGATATTCTTCATCCCCGGTGTGACGGATATAGTTAAAAATAGCGTAGGCGATAGCGCCGTTGCGGTGAATTTCTTCAAAGGTGATCTCCCATTCATTATGGCACTCCTCACCATTCATCGTTACCATAGGATATAAAGCAGCACCGTCTTTAAAACCAAGCTTTTCG
>DASSAY010000117.1:0-7172 GCA_035699185.1 Balneolaceae bacterium
TTCCGAGCGGAAAACCTCCGCTCTACAGTCTTCGAAATGACAATAAAATAGACAGTTTCTTAAATATAAGTTAATCATAAAAGTTTTCCACTTTAACATAAGGCAGGTACAGAGGTGCACAGAGAACTACCAGATTGAAGCTTTAACTCCTTATGTTCCTGCGTCGTACCATCTTCGTACCATCCCCAATATCTACATGCTTTAAGGCTGTTTCACCTCCCTGACACCTCTGTGTAAAAGTCAGAGGTAACACAGAGGTAACACAGAGGGATGTCAGAGGGATAGTGGCTTTGATACGGACATGATACGGGCAAGGAATGGCGAAAGGCTAAACAATCATTCAACCATTAACAGATCCTTTTGTTTTCGGAAATATTATTTTAAATATGCCCACAAAACTTCGATATTATCGATGCAATATAAATTTTAGAGCAGCGTGTAGAAAATCATTCATGACAAAAATATTTAGCTCACATTTTTCAATCATTTTTTTAGCCGGGGTTTTACTGGCCGGCTGTTCAAAAAGTGATGACCAGCGTGATTTTGAGAATGGTGCGTTCGCAGTGCCGCGGGGAATCACCGAAATGACGGCAAACGGAACGGTTGTGCCTGATAAAGAAGATCCTGAGGACTGGCGCATCGCTCCCATGTATCGCGGTCTCATCGACATTGAAACGCCCGCTTATCCCAATCCTGTGGCTTTAAATTCAAGTTTTCGCATTGATCTTTACATCACCGGACTTGAAACGATCAGCGCGCTCAAAGTGTATGCCTTTGAACTGCCGGGTAAGCTTTACGTGCCCATTTATGTTCGCGAGAACTTATCATCTACCAGTTTGGTTACCATTAACCTGAATGCCGCCGCCGTGGCCAATTCCTCTGCGGGAAGCCAGGCAGCAGGCCTTTATCGAATCCTGATTTACGACGGGCGGCAGAACTTAATCAGTTATGGAGATGTTCGGATTCAGTAGCTGTTGAAGGAGAAGGGATTTTTGCCTGTCATTCCGATGACCCGCTTTCCGGGGAAGAGGGATCTCAAATGCAATGGAGGCAAATACCAAGATTAAGGCATAAGCGGTATCAACACTTGAGATCCCTCACCTGCGTTCGGGATGACAAAAAGAGCAGGTTTAGTTGTTAAAATGATAATCACCTCCTATTTTTAGACTGAAGTGTCCGATGAGCAAGCATAAAATTACGAAAACCGAACGCTCGGTATTAGAAAAGTTAATTTTTCCTGAAGAATTTGAGGATATTTTAGAAGAAACCGGATTGCTGTACGGCGAACTTCGGGATGATTTAATCAATTTGCTGAGTTTTGGCTTTATCGAGGCTTATGAAAGCGGGGGCAGCAAAGTGAATCTAACGGGATCTTATGATTCCGATCATCTGCAAAATTTCACCTTTCAGGCCACCAGTAAAGGCTTATCAGAAATCAACAAAAAATAAAGAACCATTAATGCGGTTAGAAAGCTTAAATTCAACCACCCCTGCACTCCTCCTTCAAAAGGAGGGGATTCTTGCCAAGGCTCGTATTTTTTAACCGACTCACTTTTCTCCCTTTTTTCAACGGGAGATGCAAGAGGGGTTCCTCCTGCTATTACCAAACTTATTTTTCTGAATCAATCGCAAAATGTATCATAAAAGATGAATTTTGAAGCTACCATTAATGATGAAGTAACCGAACTTGAACTGCTTGATGATTCAAATAAAGCTCGGTTCGGGGATGAAGTTCAGCCTTATGAATTTACCCATCAACAAAACGGGCGATATCTGCTCCGTTTAGGAACAAAACTTTACCAAATTGATAACATAGAGCGAGACACGCACACCATCACTTTTACACTCGACGGCGATTGGTGTTCGGTTGATGTACGCGACGAGCAAGACCTGCTCCTCGACCGGCTCGGCTTTAAAACGGCGGCAGAAATTGGCGAAGGCGAGTTAAACGCTCCTATGCCGGGCAAAATCCTGGAAATTCTGGTCAGTGAAGGTGATGAAGTTGCTCTCGGCGACCCCGTTGTCATTCTCGAAGCCATGAAAATGGAAAACGAACTCAAAGCCCCTATTGACGGCGTGATCGCGTCCATTTCTGCAGCCGAAGGCGACTCTCTCGAAAAAAATGCTCTAATCTTAGAAATCGAAGCCATTGGATAAATTTGTTATAGAAGGACCTACCCCTCTCAAAGGCACCATACCTATCAGCGGATCAAAAAATGCGGCTTTGCCCTTGATGGCAGCGGCTATTTTGGGTGGTTCGCCCACCACCATTACCAACATTCCAAAACTGCGCGACATTTACACCTTCAACAATGTAATTCGTGTAACCGGAACGCGTGTGGATTTTGACGAAGATGAAGGAACCCTCACCATTGATTCCGCCAATCTCTGTCACAAAGAAGCACCATACGAACTGGTGCGAAAAATGCGGGCATCATTCTACATGTTGGGTGCTTTGCTGGGCAAATTTGGTGAAGCGAAAGTTTCCCTGCCCGGCGGTTGTGCCTGGGGACCACGTCCCGTTGATTTACACTTAAACGGTATGCGTGAAATGGGAGCCGAAATTAAGCTCGAAGAAGGTTATGTGATTGCAAAAGCTCCTGAAATGATGAAAGGCGGAACCTTCACCCTTGAACCCAGCAGTGTGGGAGCTACGGTGAATTTAGTGCTTGCTTCGGTGCTAAGGGCTGAAAAATTCACTCTAAAAAATGCCGCCAAAGAGCCGGATGTAGTTTTACTTTGCAAAAAACTGGCTAAAATGGGCGCCGATATTGAAGGCATTGGGACTGACACCCTCACCATTCGCGCTGTTGATAAGTTGCAGGGCGCAGAAATGCGCAATGCTGCTGACCGTATCGAGACCGGCACTTTTATGATCGCCGCGGCTATGCACCCCGAGTCGGAAGTTACGCTTACAGGTGTGGATGTGGATGCTCTGGGAACCTTTCCAAAAACTTTTAAAAAAACGGGGGCTGAAATAATCATTGAAGACAGTACTGTCCGTATAAAGGCGCCAAAACAAATCAATCCGGTGTCCGTTAAAACTAAAACCTATCCTGGTTTTCCGACTGATTTGCAGGCCCAATGGGCAACGATGATGACACAAGCCGCGGGAGAATCTTCGGTTACCGATACCATCTATTTTGACCGTTTCAGCTATGTTCCTGAAGTAACGCGGCTCGGAGCGGACATGGAAGTGAAAAAAAATGCGGTTCACATTAAAGGCAAAACATCTCTTAAAGGCGCTTCGGTGATGAGTACCGATCTTAGGGCAAGTATAAGCCTTGTTCTGGCCGGCATGACGGCTGAGGGTACCACTGAAGTTTTGCGCATTTATCATCTGGATCGCGGTTATGAAGACCTTGAGCAAAAATTAACGGCTGTGGGCGCTAAGATTAAGCGTGTTGATCAGGACAAAGAAGTGAGAAGTGAGAAGTGAAAAGGCAAAGGGCAGAAGGCAAAGCTTACCGAGAATTTTCTTTGCGAAGGCTTCTATAATTAATTTTTTTAGCACTTACATTAATGTGAAACTACTTGTATATTATAGTACACGTTTGAATAACGTTCAGAGAAGTTTTAAAAAAATTTTTTAGGTTTCTTTTGCAGATTTTATCGAATCCACAAGCATTATTAACTGTGTTTTCCGCTTTCCTAAGGCGTTTGTATGCCTATTTGAATCATTCAGTGAAGTTTTTACCATCACTGAACACTTGTACCAATTCGCTGCAAAGTACTCCCATCTCTGAATATCAACGACGTACACAAACAAATTTTTCTCCTAACAGGAATTTTAATGCAGCGGCCACTGGGCCTCCGCTTACACAAATCATTTTTAAGACTGTCATACTTTTTATGAAACCGATTGAATCTTTGATCAGGATTGAAAATCCGGAGTATAGTGGCTGCGTGAAAGACGAGTATTTCAATGAAAAATCAAATCATTATTCACGCTTCGGGAAAGCAGACCCGGATAGCTCTGCTGGAAAATGGCGAGCTTGCTCAGCTATTTATAGAATCTGAAGAAAACCAACGCACGGTTGGTAATATTTATCTGGCAAATGTACACAAAGTGATGAGCGGCATTCGTGCGGCTTTTATCGATATGGGTACACCTAAAGATGCCTTTTTGCACTTCTCTGATGCCGGCGACCACCTGAAAGAATACGTACAGATGCTCAACGGACGTAACGCCATTCAAAAGAATGTCCGTGATGAGCTGAAAAAGACCAATTTTGACAAGATCCCGAATTACGAAAAGCAAAACTGGGCAGGCAAGATCTTACAGTCCGGCCAACGGCTTTTGGTGCAAATTGTTAAAGAACCGATTGGCTCAAAAGGGCCGCGTATTTCTACAGATATCACTGTAGCAGGCCGGTTTCTGGTACTCATTCCTATGGGTGAATACATTGCCGTATCGCGCAAAATCAACAATTATAAAGAACGACGACGCCTCAAGAGCGTGGTAGGTTCGATGGTGCCCGAAGGTTTTGGGGTCATCATTCGAACGGTAGCTAAGGGCCAGGATAAAAAGGCTCTTGAAGATGACATGCGCGATGTGCTGAAAAAATGGGAGCATATTCTTGAGCGTCTTGAAACAGCAAAACCGCCGGAATTGCTTTATAAAGATCTGGATATGACTGAAAGTTTAGTCCGTGATCTTTTTGCCAAACAATACGATCGGGTGTTGATTGATGATCCTGCTATGTTTAAAAGCATCAAATCGTATGTGAGCCAGATTGCGCCGCAGATGATTCCCAACGTGGAGCTTTATAAGGGACGCGAACACATTTTTGACTTTATGAAAATTGCCAAAGATGTGGATTCTATTTTCAGTCCGCGTGTTCGAATGCCTTCAGGCGGCTATTTGATTTTTGAACAGACCGAAGCCATGTACGTGGTTGACGTGAACTCGGGGCCTTATGCCGCCAAAAAGAAGCAGGAAGATAATTCACTGAAAACCAATTTGGAAGCTGCGCGAGAGATTGCGAAACAGCTTCGGTTGCGTGATATCGGCGGCATTATTGTGGTTGATTTTATCGATTTAAGGAACGATAAAAACCGAAAGAAAATTTATGATGAGCTCAAAAAAGAGTTCAAAAAAGACCCGGCCAAAACGAATGTTATCGGCATGAGCGATTTTGGCGTGGCTCAAATCACCCGCCAGCGCATTCGTCCGAGTGTGGTTAATTCGGTATCAAAAGTGTGCCCTACCTGCGGCGGATCGGGTAACGTGGTTACTCAAAACACCATCATCGCCGATCTTGATGCATGGCTCAGCAAGTTTCGAACCAATACCGATTACCGCGCTGTTGACATCTACATCAACCCGTACCTTAAGTCGTATCTCGAAAAAGGGCTCTTTAGCATCAAATCAAAATGGATGCTCCGTTACCGGTTGAAAATTTCGCTCATTACTGATGAAACCGTTTCGCTCAATGAATATAAAGCAACCATCGCGGGCTCTGATATCGATATTACCGATGTGGTAATGCAGGAAAAAAACGTGGATGAAATCATAGCGAATGAAGATGCTGATCCCGAGGACGTTGATTCGGCAAAGCCTGACTCTGAAGACTTGGATTATTACAAAAAAGACAGAGATTCGAAAGGGAAATATTACAAAGGGTCGAACGGAAGCGAGAAGAAAGACACCCGCAAACCGCGTCCCACAAGAGGCAGCTCCGGCGGCAGAAAACCATCTAAGTATTACAAGCAGTCGGATTAAGTTTGCCACTAAAGCCTGGAAACACTAAAAATTTAAAGTTTCCTTTCCGTGCTTTGGTGTTTTAGTGGCAATAACAAACAAATTTTGAAACAGAATTATTTACGATGAGTTTACCTCACTTAGAAGCAACAACCGTACTGGGCATCATTCATAATGGAGAAGCAGCTATTGGCGCCGACGGACAGGCAACAATGGACAAAACGGTGATGAAAGCGACCGTTAAAAAAGTACGCCGTTTATATGAAGGCAAAATTGCGGCCGGTTTTGCCGGTTCAACCGCCGATGCCTTCACCCTTTATGAAAAATATGAAGAAAAATTAAAGCAGTATAATGGTAATTTACAGAGAGCAGCCGTTGAAATGGCCAAGGAGTGGCGCACAGATAAGTTTCTGCGAAAACTGGAAGCCCTGCTGGTTGTAATGAACAAAAAGGAAGCTTTGCTGATATCCGGGCAGGGAGATGTTATTGAACCTGATGATCAAATTTTAGCCATCGGCAGCGGCGGTTCTTACGCCCTGGCGGCAGCACGGGCACTGAAAGAAAATGCTCCGGAATTATCCGCCCGCGAGATCGTTGAAAAATCACTGAATATTGCTGCTGATATTTGTATTTACACGAATCATAATTTGAGTATTTTAGATATTAAAGATTGATGATTAAAGAAACGCTTATTCAAAAGAATTTAACGCCCCGGCAAATTGTAGCCGCCCTTGATAAATATGTGATCGGGCAGGATGAGGCCAAACGTTCGGTGGCTATTGCATTGCGAAACCGGTGGCGCCGGATGAACTCTGATGATGAAATCAGAGATGAGATTTTACCGAATAATATTCTATTAATCGGCCCTACCGGCGTGGGTAAAACCGAGATTGCGCGCCGCTTAGCCAAACTTGCCGAAGCCCCCTTTATTAAGGTTGAAGCCAGTAAATTCACCGAAGTAGGTTATGTGGGCCGCGATGTGGAATCAATGATTCGCGACCTGACGGATATTGGCATTAACATTGTAAAAACGGAGATGCAGGAGCGGGTTAAAGAACAGGCTAAAGATATCGTTGAAGACCGCATTTTGGATATTTTGATTCCCCCTGTAAAAAAGAATCAGGGAAGTGATTCTCCCGGTTTTCAGCCCAAAAATGATCAGGATTTTGATCCTGCAAACGCATCCGATAATGAACTGAATGAACGCACGCGCGAAAAATTCAGGCAAAAGCTGCGTAATGACGAGCTCGAAGACCGCAAGATTGAGATCGAGGTGAAATCAAATCAATCACCCATGATGCAGATCTTTGGCCCCCAGGGTGGCATGGAAGAAATGGGTATTAACATCCAGGATATGCTGGGAAATATGGGCGGCAAAAAGAAGGCGAAGCGTACCGTTACCATCGAAGATGCGCGCAAAATTTTACTGGATGAAGAGTCCGAAAAGTTGATTGACCACGATGCCGCT
>DASSAY010000118.1:0-2529 GCA_035699185.1 Balneolaceae bacterium
ATCGCAGCTTGAATATGGATCGTAAAGCATTTTTGAAAATAACTGCTGTGGGTGGATTCGGAACGCTGCTTGGTGGTCCGGCTTTGCCCCTGCGATGGAAAGAAAAAGGGGTAAACTTAACAGCTGCAAAACGCCGAAGCCTTGCGATGGGGTCGGTAATCTCATTCACTGCAATTACAGAACATAAGAAAGATGGATACGAAGCAATTCGCAGAGCCGAGCAGGTTTTCAGATCATTCGATAAAATTTTTTCAATGTATGATGATGAAAGTGAAATGGGCTTACTGGCAAAACATGCCGGCGAACAATTCATTCCTTTGTCTGATGCCGCTGTGAAATTGCTGAATTATGCTAAGGTCCTTTACCGACAAAGCAACCGATTTTTTGACGTCACTATTGAGCCTGCCATGAGGCAATGGGGGTTTCGAAAGAATCCGGAAGTTGCCGTTCAGCCGCCTACCGATGCTGAACTTCGTAAATTAGAGCAGATTATTGGTTCTGAACACATAATTTTAGACGACAATCACGGCCTTCTGCGAAAACCGGGTATGGCTTTAGATACAGGCGGCATAGCAGGCGGATATGCTCTGGATGCGGCCATTGAAGAAATGAAAAAATGTGAAATTGCCGCGGCGTTTATAAATTTTAGCGGCGACATCCACTGTTTTGGCAGTCCCTTAGATGGCAAAAAATGGCCCGTATTTTTGATTGATCCTCACAGCCTTCAACCACTTACTGAACCAATTTATTTGAGTAATGAAGCCCTCAGTACCAGTGGTTCTTATCAAAACCGCCGCCATGATGGAAATGGTCATTCGTGGGGGCATTTGCTTCTTCCCCGACACGCCGAACCCGTGGAACCCTGCGGCTCGGTGACAGCTATCCATCAATCGGCAATGGTGGCAGATGCCTGGTCAACCACAGCATATCTGGGAGCTGCCCCTCCTAAAGAAGTTCGTACCATTATTCTTTGAAAAAAATCCATCAGAGGCTGACCTTGCTATCCAATGGATAGAAAAGAAGATGATTTCCAAGGGATATTCTGCTCAGGCTGGTTTTCTTACTTGCTATCCCTTTGCTGTGAAAAGACGCCCATCAGCTGAGTGAGGAGACCGCTGCCTACAAATGCCAATTTCTCCTGGCGGCCAAGGGAGAAGAACCGCAGCAGTTTTCGCAGATCAACCAGCAAGTAGGGCGGGTTGGTGATGAGCGTATCACTCGAAATGATATGATCCCAGTCCAGCGGCTTATCGAACTTCACCCCTTGCCGCTCCATTGTTTGTTTATACAGCTGGGCAATGAGTCCGTAACCGATGGTAGTGGGGTGAAGGCCATCCAGGCTAAAAATGCCGCCGCGCGATACTTTTCGCGTTTTTTCGTCAATGCGTAGATAATCGCTGCTTAATTTCGGGCTGTCCCCATTTTCAATCAAGTGGGCGGTCATAGGATGGCGCTTCATCGCTTCACAAAAATCACTGGGAAACGAGATATTTTTCTTCCCGCCAAGCCGTCGTCGCGCTATACTGCTTACGTATTTGTTGAGCGGGGCGACAATCCACCCGTATTCGCGGGCCACCTTTCGAATAGTGACGTTATACTCATCCACATATTGATCGAGCAAAATGGCTTCATCTTTGGTTAAATGCGGATGGAGATCGGGATCAAAATCGGCATCCCAAATCCAGAAACGGGTGTAATAGTCGAAATAGCCGGAATGGCTTTCACGGGATTTATCAGCATTCACGCCGCGCGTAACCGGCGGGATGGTAACGTAGGGAATGGTATGAGTGATGATACGCTCTGCCCCTATTTTGCTGACTTTCTCTGCCAATTTTCGATATTCCTGCTCAAAATGTTCGGGGCGATAAACGGTATAATGGCGTTTAGACGGAAGGCGTTCTAAATCTTCTGACTCCGAAAAAATAATTTTTAAGTCAGAAATGGCCGCGATAATATTATTCGGGCCGGTTGAAATAATGAGATTCTCAATGCCCCCGTTATCCTGAAAATACTGTACATTTTCTAATTGAGAATGCGTACTGAATTCTTTTGAAAAAGAGGGATTTAAAACCAATCCCGCGGTGGTGTACATGGGGTGATCGGGCAGCATATCAAAAAACGAATAGCCATCAGGGTGTGAGTTTATATATTCGTGAGCTCTCTTTTCATTGACCAGCCATGCATCATTCATCGCAAAACCCCATACCGATTGATTATGATAAGGAATAGTACGGGGTTGCTGAAGAGGTTTAAGCCTGCCCTCCCAATACCTTTTCACTCGTTTAAGGGTTGAATACAAATGCGTGGCGGCTTTTATATATTCCGTCCATTCGATGTTTTCACCCAGTTCATCCGAAAGGCCGCGGGTGAGTATTTCTAAATTAAGCGGAATGCCCGCTTGGGCTGTAAACACCGGTTGTTCAAAGGCAGGCGCCGGTTCCCAGCAGTTTCGCAGAAAGTTGGGAAAACTGAGGTCGGTACGATAAATGCCCCCGTTTTTAAAGCCCTGGCTTATGCTGTCCCCGAAAA
>DASSAY010000119.1:0-4164 GCA_035699185.1 Balneolaceae bacterium
GGGTCAGGAGGTGTTCATCGTTAGTTTAGTCAAAAACATTCCTCAGGTCGAATGAGAGGACAAACGCCTCATTCGATCGTCTCCCCTCAAGGGGAGATGATATGAGAACCATCGGGACAAGGAGGGGAGATTCTTTCTAAAAAAATAGATTCTCCCTTCACCATACGAAAAGGTGCAATACCAGAAATCTAAACATCAAGCGGATGTGCGGCACCTAAGCCGGCGAAAAGTTTGGCGATAGCAATAATCAACAGAAAAAGAAGGGGAACAAACCAGGCATGGGTGATATCGTGGAGCGCGCCGAAAAGTGTGGGTCCCACAGCGGCCAGCAGGTAGCCGATGGATTGCGCCATTCCCGAAAGCTCGGTAGCTGTTTCGGTATCGTGCGCACGTAAAACGATAAACAGCAGTGCAAGTCCAAAACTGCCGCCGAGTGTAAGGCCGATCAGCGAAACCCACAACCAAATCAAAAACGGTTCGGGAAGCATTAATCCCACTAAGCTAATCACTTCTAAAATAACAAGCACCCAAACCAGCTTTCGCTGATCGGTCATTTTTTCAGCCCACACAGGAATCACCAGCGTTCCGATCACGCCCATCCCCTGCGAAAGGGAGAGCATCCATCCGGCGGCATCGGCTTCAAGCCCCATATGCTGCAAAAGATCGGGGAGCCAGGCGAGTATCACATAAAAAGCCAAGGACTGCAAACCCATAAAAAGGGCAATTTGCCAGGCGGTTGTTGAACCCATCAGAGCTTTAATGGCATGAAAAAAATTACGCTTAGAACGAGGAACGGTCAAATCTTTTAGCTGCGGAAGCCAGATAATAAATGCTATAAATGATAAAATTCCCCACAGGCCTAATGCCCAGTGCCAGCCCACTTCGTTGGCCAGTGGCACGCTTATTCCCGCGGCGATCGTGGCTCCCAAACCAAGCATACCGGAATAAACGGCGGTCATTATGCCGGCATGATTCGGAAAGTCGCGCTTCACAAGGCCGGGCAACAGAACATTGCCAAAAGCGATAGCAATGCCGAGCAGCAAAGTCCCGCCAAAAAGGGCCCACTCAGCGGGAATCACCCGGAGAAAAATACCGCCGGTAAGCAAAGCTAAGGCTCCCGCTAAAACGCCTTCAATGCCCCATCGGCGGGTAAAAAGCGGGGTTAAAGTAGAAATAACAGCAAAGGCCAGAAGCGGCAAAGTAGTAAGCAGGCCCAGCATGGTATTCGACAGGCCGGTATCTTGACGAATGGTAGAAATAAGCGGGCCTATACTTGCCAGCGCAGGACGCAGATTTAGAGCGATAAGTACAATCCCGGCAATAAGTAAAACATTTTTTGCAGCTGAATTTTGCTGAAAGGGGGATGAAGCCATTAAATTATTTGAAATTCAGATTTTTACAGACAGCCAAAGATAAGAAACTGTGGATGGGATTCCCTCATCAATGTTATTGGAATTATCTCCCTTCAGGTCATCCCCCTGCGCCCCCTTCTAAGGGGGACGAATGCTCCGCTGATGGGACCAGCGGATAAATGCATGTTCTTCAAAACGTTCAACGACAATTACAAGTCCATTCTCTATTTCAAATCTCCAAGCTTCATCAGCTTCTCCTACAAACTCCTTCTCAGCAGTCGTTTCATCATTAAATCAAAAAATCAGTCCCGTCGCTTGTTCATCATATCCAGCAAGTAGTCGGTTTGTTGCTGTACAATAGCTTCAATCGCGTCTTCGGTCGTTTTTGCCTTTATTTCATTAAGGGCGGGTTGATGGGCTAAGGCTTCCGCCTCATTCTGCTGCATTTCTCCCCAAAGACGATGAAAGCGGGCAGCCTGAACAGCTCCTTCCAGCGGATCGGGATTGATGCATTCCCGCGCCGCAAGATAGCCGGGCGCTTCTGCCGAGCCTTGGCGAAGTCCCACCGTGTCGGTAGCAATAGCGGTTCCTTCCGTTTTATCGTACAATTTAACAAGCGCATCTTTCTCCACGCTGTTATGAATGGCCTCCTCGGCAAGTTCAAGAATCTTCTTTTGAATAGGTTTTATCTGGCTATTGATTTGACTCGCACACCAAACCGCAAATTTTCGAAGTAACGCGGGCTCATTTTGCCGCTCCAAATATTTAAGTAATGATGTTACCTGATCATCTTCCTCAGCCACTCGCTCTCCGGTCTCTCCATGTATCATAATAATTTTCTGGTGTTCATTATCATAAATGTAAATCAAATCCTGCCGGTTATGTTTCATCGCTTATCCATTTTTTTCATTCATTAAAATGATGTAACGTTTTGCTATTTTCTTCTATTCCATTCATTATGTTTATGCAATTATTAAAATAAATTTATACAGGCTGAGCTCAAAAATAATTTTTCCCATATGTCATCCCGATGGCCCCGCTTTTGGGGAAGAGGGATCTCAAACATAATGGCGGGCAGCTATCCTTGATTAAAGTAAAAACGTTACCAACGCTTGAGATCCCTCATATACGTTCGGGATGACACTAAGAGAAAATGTTAGTCAAATAAAATTATTTCATTTAGTAATGAACAAAAAAAAAGAATCGACCCTCGAACTTATCTCCTGGGCCTTTTACGACTGGGCTAACAGCGGCTTTTTTGCCGTCATTCAAACCTTCGTTTTTGCTACCTACTTTTTAGCTTCCGTTGCCCCGAATGATGCGCTGGGAAGCGTTCAATGGGGAAATACCATCGGTGCAGCGGGACTTTTAATTGCCGTTTGCGCCCCCTTCCTGGGCGCGATTGCCGATCAACTGGGCCGTCGGAAACCGTGGATCGCCTGCTTTTCACTGCTGTGCATTTTAGCCACAGCCCTGCTTTGGTTCGTAGAACCCGCACCGCAATTCACCACCCTTGCTTTGGTATTGGTTTTTCTGGCAACTATCGGTTCCGAATTCGCCATCATTTTTTATAACGCCATGCTCCCCGATCTGGCCTCCGAAGAGCGCATGGGGCGATGGTCCGGCTGGTCGTGGGGCCTCGGTTATGCCGGCGGACTGGCCTGCTTGCTGGTTGCGCTTTTTGTTTTTGTTGATGTGAGTAACCCGCCTTTTGGCCTCGATAAAGCATCGGCAGAACATATTCGCGCCACTTTTGTGCTGGTCGCGGTTTGGTACTTCATTTTTTCCATTCCTATGTTTCTTTTTACGGGTGACCGTGCCGGTACAAACCTTAAATTACCGGAAGCCGTAACAGGCGGGTGGAAACAACTGAAAGCCTCTCTCCAAAATGTTAAAAAATATCGCTCCATCACCCGGTTTTTAGTCGCCCGGATGATTTTTATCGATGCCTTGGCCACCGTTTTCGCTTTTGGCGGAATTTATGCCGCCGGCACCTTCGGCCTTGAAGCCCGGGATGTTCTCCTTTTCGGAATCGGCCTCAATTTAACCGCCGGGATCGGGGCCGTGGGTTTTAGCTGGATGGACGACAAAATGGGCAGCAAAAGCACAATGCTCTGGTCTCTGGCGGGATTAATAGTCATCACCTCGGCCGTTTTGCTTGTTACCGACCTCACCTTATTTTGGATTTTTGGATTGATCTTAGGCCTTTTCGTAGGTCCTGTCCAAGCGGCAAGCAGAACGTATATGGCCCGCGTTTCACCCCCCGAATTACAAACCCAAATGTTCGGGCTGATGGCTCTTTCCGGTAAGGTAACGGCTTTTCTGGGTCCGCTGCTGGTGGGCTGGCTCACCTACTTTTCGGGCAGCCAGCGCATCGGGATGAGCGTCATTATCGTGCTCTTTATCGTAGGATTCGCCCTGCTTTTTTCTATTCCTGATGCTAAAAAGGCACATTTTGATGAAGTATTGGCAGAAAAGTAATTTTTATGATGCTTTTTAACAGTAAAATGGTAAATTAGGGCAGCTTCATCGAATGAAATCATTCGAAAAGGGGGGAAAACTCCTCTCTTTATCAATATTAATTAAATCTATGGATATAAAATGAGTCGATTTGATGAGATCAAAGGTGTTATTACCGGAATCGAAGATGATATGGTAAAATTCTACGAAAAGGGAAATAAAGCAGCCGGAACCCGTGCACGTAAAGGCTTACAACAACTGCGAAAACTTTCGCAGGAAGTACGTCTTGAAATTCAAGACATCAAAAACAAAGGGTAATAATTTTTTTATTCTTTATTTTAAGAGCCACTGC
>DASSAY010000120.1:0-3671 GCA_035699185.1 Balneolaceae bacterium
GTTTGCAGATTTTGAAGGCAATGTAGATCCTGACAGCATTCAGGGTTCGGGAGATGTAAAATATCATCTGGGTTCTAAGGGCGAATATGCAGCCGAATCGGGCAAAAAAATTGAGATGGAATTAATGCCGAACCCGAGTCATCTTGAGGCGGTAAATCCGGTAGTTGAAGGTGCCACCCGCGCTACTCAAGATCATCTTGATGATAAAAAGCCACGCAAAAATATCCTGCCGGTACTCATTCACGGCGATGCGGCTTTCGCGGGACAAGGTGTAGTGGCCGAAACCCTCAATATGTCGCAGCTGGACGCTTACAAAACCGGTGGAACGGTTCACATCATCATCAATAACCAAATTGGATTTACCACTTTGCCGGAAGAAGGACGTTCAACAGAATATGCTTCTGATCTGGCTAAAATGATACTGGCTCCTATCTTTCATGTCAATGGCGATTATCCCGAGGAAGCGGTGCATACCATCCAAATGGCCTTTGAATACCGCCAGAAGTTTGGAAAAGATGTGGTTATTGACCTGGTATGTTATCGTAAACACGGCCATAACGAAGGTGATGAACCCGCCTTCACCCAACCCGGCATGTACCAGGAAATCGAAAACCATCCCACCGTACGCGATATTTATACTGATTATCTCGTTAAAAAGGGTGAGTTGACCGAGGAAGAAAGCAAGGAAATTTTTCAGGAGTTTGATGATTTACTCCATCAGGCGTTTGAGGAAGCTAAAAATTCATCACCCCTTGAAGTGACCGAAGAGATGATGAACCGGAAGGAGACGAAGCAGGCAGATCGTCCGGAATTTCCCGATACGACTTATCCCGAGGAGGAATTGAACGAAATTGCGGTGAAGCTAAATACCGTTCCCAAAGATTTTGATGCTAATCATAAACTGCTCAAACAATTGGCAAAACGTGCTGAAATTGTTGCTAAAAATGAGAAAAGAATTGACTGGGGTTTTGCGGAAGCACTTTCTTTCGGCTCCTTGCTCAAAAACGGAACGACTGTACGGCTAACGGGACAGGATGCCGAGCGCGGAACCTTTTCGCATCGGCATGCTATTTTACACGGCACTGAAACCGATCAGCACTTTACGCCGCTAAACAATTTGAGTGATGATCAGGCGCCTTTTTATCCCTATAACAGCCTGCTGAGTGAATTCGCTTGTGTGGGATTTGAATTCGGCTACAGCGCGGCCAGCCTGGATGCTTTAGTAATCTGGGAGGCTCAATTCGGCGATTTTGCCAATGGGGCCCAAATTCCGATTGATCAGTTTATCTCATCAAGCGAAGCCAAATGGGGGCAAAAATGTTCACTGGTGATGACTTTGCCGCACGGTTATGAAGGGCAGGGCCCGGAGCATTCCTCAGCGCGGCTTGAACGGTATCTGCAACTTTGTGCCGAAGACAATATGCAGGTTGTGAACCTCACGACCCCGGCTCAATACTTCCATATTTTGCGAAAACAGGCTAAGCAGGAAGATAAAAAACCTTTAATCATTATGTCGCCCAAGAGCTTGCTGCGTCATCCCTTGGCTACTTCAAAAACTGAAGACCTGGCGAAGGGACAATACCGGCCTTTTATAAACGATGAAGAGGTGAAGGACAAAAACAACATTGATCGTTTGGTTATCTGTTCAGGTAAAGTGTATTACGATCTTTACAAAAAGCGGCAAAAAGACGAGCTTGAAAATGTTGCTATCGCACGGATGGAGCAGTTTTATCCCTTCCCTGATGCTGATTTAAATAAGATGCTGAAAGAATACAGCCATGTTAAAGACATCATTTGGTGCCAGGAAGAGCCTAAAAATATGGGCGGATGGACTTTTGTTGCGCCCCGAATTACAGAGCAGCTTCAAGAAAAACAAACATTGCAGTATGCCGGGCGGCAAGCTTCAGCATCTCCTGCCGCGGGACACATGAAAGTCCACCAGGCCGAACAGAACAAGTTGCTTACGGAAGCACTGGGGCAGTAATCTGAAATTCAAAAGGCTCAAAATCCAAAATGAGATTATTCTTGTTTTAGGTTTTGGCCATTTGGATTCTGAACTTTTCTTATCAAACTAAAGGCAGGCCCCCTTGCTAACCATATAAAAATCAATCTTTTATATGGAACCTTATTTTACTTTTCTCGGTTTTAATACCCTCATCAAGTGAAAAGTAAAATAAAAGATAATGGCACATTTAGAGAGAGATGATGAAACAAAGAGAATCCCTCGTATATCATGGGGAGCAATTATTGCCGGTGGTTTAGCAGCTATAGCTATTTCAATTCTGCTTAACTTGCTGGGACTTGGGTTAGGCTTTACGGCTATTGATCCGTTGGCAGAGTCAAATCCATTAGCCGGATTGGGCACAGGAACCATTATTTGGTGGATTATCGCTAATATAATTGCATTGTTTTTAGGCGGAATGGTGGCCGGGCGTATGGCCGGTTTTATATCAAAAGAAGATGGAGGCCTTCACGGTTTTCTAAGCTGGTGCTTGTATGCGGCCGTATCTTTATTTTTTATAACCTCTCTGATAGGATCCATTATCAACGGTGTAACCGGCACGGTTTCGTCTATTTTCGGAGGAGATCAACAACAAAAGGTGGTGGTGCAGGTCAATACCCAACAGCAGCAAGGGCAAAATCAGCAAGGCTTCTCTTTTGATAACATACGAAGTGAAGTTATGCAGCTGATAAATAAAGCAGAAAAGTATAATATCCTGCCATCTGATGCTTCAGAAAATGTTAATGAAACTCTAAATGAAGCAACAGCGAATATGCGCGAGATGTGGCAAGAATTGAATCTTGATCAAAACATTGAACAGTTTTTTAATGATCTTTCCGTCAGTTTTGAAAATGGGAATTTGCAAATAAATGTTGAGGGAGATTATCTTAAAGGCGAGGAAATTAAAGACTATTTAGCTCAAAACACCGATTTGAGCGAACAGGAAATAGAGCAAATGGTTAACGAATGGAATCAAAATATTGAGCAGACTGTCAATAAAGTGGAGAACCTTTATAAGCAAGCAAAACAAAAGGTTGAGAAATTCAGTGATAAGTTAGCCGACACCATTGCTACCATCAGCCTGGTTTCGTTCTTTGTTTTTATAGTGGGTGCGATAGCTGCATGGTGCGGCGGAATGATGGCTGCGAAATCAAATCCTGATCTTATTGAAGGAGAAGAGTATTCCATATAAGCTTTTTAACCACAGATTTTCACTGATTTAAACAGATTTTTATCTGTGTTCCTCTGTGCAGATCTGTGGCTTTAACAATCCAAATGGCAAGGCTGTCTAATCACCTAAGTCCATCCTTCACCCCTTTACAAATACGGCTTACGGCATCATGGCTGTGGAGGCTCTCTAAATGGACGCATCGGATTAAGAAATCATCAATGCGGTCATCATCATTTAGCTCCTCATAGAGCAAGCGAGCAGCATCTTCCACGAACTTTTGATAAGCGGCATTCATTTCAGCAAAAGCCTGCTCATCTTCCCGCTTTACCATCACTTGGGTTTCGGTCATTAAGGCTTGCAGGCAATGGTTTACCAGCTCTTCAATGAAGATATCTTCATTGAGTTCTACCGTCAGGCTGGCTATACTTCGCTGGCTGTGAGGAATCGCGGCTACTTCACGGGTCTCACGCACATGCTCGGCAAGTTCATACGAGCAGG
>DASSAY010000121.1:0-2270 GCA_035699185.1 Balneolaceae bacterium
AATACTGTTTTGATGCGCGAACCACTGCCTCATCAATTTCAACCAAATCCACTTGGGTGATGGTTGGGTGACGCATCACTTCGCGAGCCGTACCACCGTCTCCGCCTCCGATGATGAGAATTCGCTCCGGATTGGGATGCGAAAAAAGTCCCACATGGCTCAGCATCTCGTGATACACAAACTCATCCTTTTCAGAGAGCATCACCATGCCGTCGATGGTCATTAAATTGCCCCAGCTATCGGTCTCAAAGACCTCAACCGTTTGATAAGGCGTTTGCTCATGGAAAAGTTGTTCATTGACACCGACGGTAAGCCCGGTTCGTCCGCTGTAGAATTCGTTGTAGGATAAAGACATGAATATTAAAGTTAAATTTTAAAGAAAAGAAGTCAGAAGCGAGAAGCAAGAGTTTCTTTTCTGAATTCTTGCTTCTCACTTCTTGCTTCCTTTCCTACTCATACCATAAAACGGCTGCGGCAAATGTAGAAGCGCAGTTCTCCACTTTATGCTCAATACCGATCGATTTTATTTCTTTCAATTTGCGGCGGCGATATTCAAAAGCATCAATCACCATTTGGCGGACGATAGACTCCACATTTTCGAGCTCGCTGTGGTCTTCAAACTCCATTATTACCCCCGGTTCAGCGTCGTCTTCGGGAATGCCCACGGCAATAGCCGACGAAATATATCTTCCGGGAGTTGTAGAATCGATGGTTGCATAGGCCAGCGGAATGAGTCCGCCTTTGGGCAAATCAATGTCTTCAATTCCGCGCTGACCAGCAGCGGGCGGTAGGATACTGCTCATACGCATGAGGTTCGTATCACCCACCCCCGCATTTAACAAAGCGTTGTCAAAAGCATTGAGGCGAGTCCTTCCCTCCGATGCTCCCTTCACTAAACAAAAAATATTGGGCGTTTCAACCATAAAAGGTTGCTTTAAAAGTGTAGACACCTGAGATTTGTTTCGGATTTTAATCATTAGGATTTAGAATTTTTTAAAGACGGTTTAAACAGCAGTTTTTCTCCCGGTTGAACTTTAAACATCCCCCGTTTCATCTCCATGCTCGAAATATTTCTTGATTCGAAATCTTCTTTAAGATGCTCTTGAATTATCCAGGGGTCGATGGTTTCTCCGCAGGTAAAGATATCAACAGCGGCATAATTATATTCCGGCCAGCTGTGAATCGCCACATGCGATTCGGCAATGACCACTACACCGCTTACTCCATGAGGACTAAATTTGTGGAAATCATGTGAGATGATTGTAGCTCCCGACGCACGGGTAGCTGCTAAAATGGATGATTCAATAAAATCGACATCATTGATTTTATCAGCATCACAGTCGTAAAATTCTACCAAAATTTGGCGGCCAAGTGCTTCCATTTACTTGAATCCTTTAAATTTTTTAAATGTTGAAAACACAATGCTTAAATAAAAAGTTTATTGTTTGATGGTAAAAAGGAATATGTTACAAATAAGTCTTTAAAATAAGAGACTGCTGGACTTTGCAACACAGAAAAAATACCTTCCAATAAACTCGGTAAGCATTATGCTTTTTGAAGTAATTGTCGTGACAAAAATTTAATCACAAGCAAAATAAATTACGTAATTTCTCAGAATAATTGATGATTCAATCCAAAAAAAAATTAAATAAAAAGCAGGCAATCCAAACCTACCATAACCTGCTGCTTCCTCGTCGCATTGAAGAGCGTATGCTCAAGCTTTTGCGTCAAAACAGAATCAGTAAATGGTTCTCCGGCATGGGGCAAGAAGCCATTGCTGTTGGCGTAGCAACTGCTCTGGATGAGCGTGATTACCTGTTGCCTATGCACAGAAACCTGGGAGTTTTCACCACCCGCGGCGTCGATCTTTATAAACTTTTTTGTCAGCTTTTAGGCAAGGCCGATGGCTTCAGCGGCGGGCGAGAACGCTCCTTTCATTTTGGCGTCCCTGAAAAACATATTGTGGGAATGATTTCTCACCTCGCCGCTACCATGCCCGTAGCCGACGGACTTGCCCTGGCGTCAAAATTGCGGGGAAGTGATTTCGTAGCTTGCAGTTTTTGCGGTGATGGTGCTACCAGCGAAGGGGAATTCCACGAGGCCATGAATTTGGCGGCTGTCTGGCAATTACCCGTTATTTTTATGATTGAAAACAACGGCTACGGCCTCTCCACTCCCACCAACGAACAATTTGCATGCGAGAACCTGGTTGACCGCGCCCAGGGCTATGGTATGCGAGGCGTACAAATTGATGGCAATGATATTTTTGA
>DASSAY010000122.1:0-3116 GCA_035699185.1 Balneolaceae bacterium
GGCAAGCTCGATGTTCTGGTGAACAACGCGGGCATCACCCAAGATAATCTCATTCTTCGAATGAATGAAGAGCAGTGGGATCAGGTTATTGATACGAATTTGAAAAGTATTTTTAATTACAGTAAAGCGGTCGCTAAACCAATGATGCGAAATCGCGGCGGTTCCATCATCAATATTAGTTCAGTGGTGGGACTGAGCGGCAATGCCGGACAGAGCAATTATGCCGCTTCAAAAGCCGGAATCATCGGTTTCACGAAATCATTCGCTAAGGAGCTGGCTTCGCGAAATATCAGGGCTAATGTGGTAGCGCCGGGATACATCACCACAGAAATGACCGAAAGCCTGGATGAGAAAGTGCTCGAAATGATTGAATCGGAAACGCCGCTGGGACGTCCCGGTGAGGCGGATGAAGTGGCCCAGGCCGTAGCCTTTTTGGCATCAGATATTAGCTCATACATCACGGGCGAAACGATACGGGTTGATGGTGGAATGGCGATGTAAGAAAACTTTTTCTTTTCCTTATTGTGTCATCCCGAACGGATGTGAGGGATCTCAAACGTTAATAAAGCTTTTTCCATAATCCAGTCAACGGCCTTTATCACATTTGAGATCCCTCTTCCCCAAAAAGCGGGTCATCGGGATGACAATGGCGGGAAAAGAAGAATTTTAATCATTTAAGGTTTTAGTCCAAAGAATTCACCGCCGTAAAAAGTGTATTTTTATTAATTTTAATTGTATGTTCTGCCCATGCTTTAACGCAGTCAGACATCTTAACTAAAAAACAAGCTAAATAACCGTTATGTCACAAGACGTTGAATCAAAAGTAAAAGCAATAATCGTTGACAAATTAGGCGTTGACGAATCAGAAGTTACGCACGAAGCTAATTTCACTAACGACCTTGGTGCTGATTCTCTGGATACTGTTGAGCTCATCATGGAATTTGAAAAAGAATTCGATATCAGCATTCCTGATGAAGATGCAGAAAATATTGCTACTGTAGGCAATGCAGTTGATTACCTGAAAGAAAAAGTTTCTTAGTTTAAACTAAATTAGTTACACGCTAACCAATTAGCATGTCAAATCGTAGAGTTGTCATTACCGGAATTGGTGCGCTTACTCCTGTGGGTAAAACTGCACCTGATTTCTGGAATGGATTAGTATCAGGAAAAAGCGGGGCTCAACCCATTGAGCATTTTGATACCACCGACTTCCCCACAAAATTTGCCGCCCAAATCGACGATTACGACGAATTAAATTATTTCGATCGTAAGGAAGCCCGGCGTCTGGATAAAGTTTGTCAGTATGCCTTGATTGCTGCTGACGAAGCTATCAAAGACACCGGCCTTGATCTTGATGAGGTCAATAAAGATGATGTGGCAGTAATTGTGGGTACGGGAATCGGCGGTATGGTCACTTTTTATGAACAATCCGTTTCATTCCATCAGCGGGGTCCACGCGGGGTTTCTCCCTTTTTCATCCCCATGCTGATTCCGGATATGGTGGCGGGACAGATTTCCATCAAATATGGATTTCGCGGTCCTAATTTCTGCGCCGTTTCCGCTTGCGCTACCGGCTCCCACAATATTGCATTAGCTTACGATTCTATCAGAAACGGGCAGTGCGAAATGGCGGTTTCCGGCGGATCGGAAGCTCCGGTTTCTAAGATCGGTGTGGCAGGTTTCAATTCCATGCGAGCGATGTCAACCCGTAATGATGATCCCGCGACGGCTTCGCGGCCCTTTGACAAAAACCGTGATGGTTTTGTTTTGGGCGAAGGCTCCGGCATCATGTTTATGGAAGAATATGAGCATGCTAAAGAGCGGGGAGCACAGATCTATGGTGAAATAGTGGGCTATGGTTTTTCAGCTGATGCGTATCATATCACTGCGCCCGACCCTGATGGCAAAGGCGTAATTTTAGCGCTGAATCGCGCCCTTAAATCAGCGGGCATTGAACCCACCGATGTTGATCATATCAACATGCATGGTACTTCAACCCCTTTAGGTGATATTGCCGAGACCAATTCGATTAAGAAAGTGTTCGGCGACCACGCTTATAAAATCAACCACAACTCTACAAAATCCATGACGGGCCATACCTTGGGTGCGGCGGGAGCCATCGAAGCTCTGGCTACGATGCTGGCCATTTATCACGGTACCGTTCCGCCCACCATCAATTATGAAACCCCTGATGAAGAATGTGATTTGAATTATACGGTGAACGAAGCTCAGGTTCGCAATATCGATTACGCTTTAAATAACGCATTCGGATTTGGAGGCCATAATACGGCTCTCGTGTTTAAAAAATTCGAAGAATAATTCATGTTTGAGAAGCTCAGATCGTATTTTAAAACTGATTTAGAATTACCATCTGAGCACGAACAGCGAATTAAGGATTTAGAAGGGATTGTCGATGCATCTATCAACAATCCCTTTATTTATATACGTGCGCTCAGCCATCGTTCAACCCTGGTCGATGACAACCTCACCTCTGCCGATTCTTATGAACGGCTTGAATTTTTGGGCGATGCTGTTCTTGACCTTATTGTTACGGAGATTATTTTCGATCTTTTTCCCAGTAAGGATGAGGGCTTTTTAACCAAACTGCGGGCAAAATTAGTGAACGGTGAAACCCTGGCTTTTTATGCCCAAAAACTGGAACTGAGTGATCTGATGCTTTTGGGAAAGCGAGTACGCGGACAGGGTATTGAGCAATCCAAAAGCGTACTGGCGGATGTTTTCGAAGCCCTAACCGGGGCCCTTTATCTTGATGCCGGTTATGAGCCTGCCTCAAAATTTGTGAGGAGTG
Source organism: Balneolaceae bacterium (assembly GCA_035699185.1). GTDB lineage: Bacteria > Bacteroidota > Rhodothermia > Balneolales > Balneolaceae > Fodinibius. Next base: position 2,810 of record DASSAY010000122.1, read on the forward strand.
TTATAGAACGCTTTATAGATTTCGACACGATAACCGGAAAGCTGGATAACTACAAAAGCCTTCTGCTCGAATTCGCCCAAGCCCGGCAGCTGGAAATCCCTACTTATAACGTCATTTCCGAAACAGGCCCTGATCATGACAAAACGTTTGAAATAGAGGTCCTGGTAGATGGAAAACCAATTGCCAGGGGTCTTGGAAAAAGCAAAAAAGAAGCCGAACAAGTGGCAGCGCAGAACGCACTTGAATTTCTGGAGAAATAAGTCAGGTGCCAGGCAACTTATCATCTATAGGAACCTTTGAAAAAACT
>DASSAY010000123.1:0-3108 GCA_035699185.1 Balneolaceae bacterium
TGGCTTATGCTGTCTCCAAAAACAACCAGTTTATGCTGAGGTTTTGATTTATTTTTTCTCACTGATCAAAAAGGGTTTGCAGACAATTTGTAGTATCTTACGAAAAAATTTCAATGAAAAGGTACTAAAAGGATGAGTAAAATTGAAGATAATCGTTTGCAACGATTTCGCCGGCAGCGCTCGGCAGCCAACGAAAAGATTTTTGAACTTGATCATTTGGGAATAAAACGCTTTTTTAATCTCGACCATCGCGCTTATCAAGATGAGGCGCTGTCCGCAAAAACCAAAGAATTGTTGGGATTGGTAGCTTCCGCAACGTTGCGTTGCAATGATTGCATTGATTACCATCTGGAACAATGTGCTAAGGCAGGCTTTACCAAAAGCGAAATTGTGGACGCCCTGAATGTAGCGCTGGTGGTGGGAGGAAGTATCGTCATTCCGCATTTGCGTCATGCTGTAGAAACGCTTGAAATTTTAGAGGATGAAGGCGTACTTAGGAGGCAGTAGCAGTGGCAGGAGGCGATTTCTCCGTTCTATGGTTTTAAATAGGTTTAGGAAACTTTAAAATGTTAACACGCTGCGAAGGAGTTGTAGTTATTAATGCATGAAAGAGGGGCTTTGCAAAACCCTTCTGTCATTGCGAACGAAGTGTGGCAATCTCCCTTCTCAGCCATGGCAGGGAGATTGCTTCGCGCTGCTCGCAATGACAGCTGATGTTTTATAGGTTTTGCAAAGCCCTCGAAGACTTGTATAGAACTGGCACGGGGAGTTTTAGCATCATTTTTATAAATCACTAAATCAAGCCGCTATTTTGAAGCGTTTTTTATTTTCATTCTGTCTGTCAATAGCCATCTTTGCGAGCGTTCAACCATCATTCGCGCAGGTGGGCCGGGTTTCGGTAACGCCCGATTCGGTGGTGCATGCTTTTGTGCCGCTGTTTGGCTACAGCTCGAGTACGGGCTTAATTCTCGGCGGTTTGTACAACCGGTTTGACTATACCGAAAACATCAGGCCGTTTAACAGTTATTTAGAAGTTTCGGCGCTTGCCTCATTTAAAGGGTACGTTAAGGTTGAAGGAAAATATGAACGAACCCAAACCTTTGGGCGCAAAATCAGAAGTGCGTTCAATGTGTTTTTTCGCCGGTACCTGACCAACAACTTTTTTGGCATCGGCAACAATACTTCCTTTTCAAAAAGCCGGTGGAAAAATGAGTACTACTATTTTGAATCCGTAAGTCTGGGTTTCAATTATCAGTCCCGAAAGCTCATTTATTCCGACGCCGGCAGCCAGCTGGATCTTTTATTCGGTGCGGGAATTGAATATCAAATTCCGTACGTTCGAAAAAGGCCATCATCCTTCGCCCGGCTCATGCCCAAGGGCAGCAAGGGCGGCTGGGTGAATTATCTGAAAGGCGGACTGATCTGGGAGAACCGCGACAACGAATTTGATCCGCGCCATGGAAATTATGCTGAATTTGAAGTGCGCTTTGCGCCGGAATTTATCAGCACCTACGCCTTGACTACCCTCCGTTTGGAGCTGCGACAGTATTTTTACCTGTTTGATTGGGTAACGGTGGCCAACCGGTTTGAGGCGCGCCACGCGATGGGCGAAGTGCCCTATTGGGAAAAGCCAACGCTGGGTGATGATTTGACCTTGCGGGGCTACCCGCTGAATCGTTTTCGCGGAAATTCATCCATCGCCTACACACTTGAGCTTCGTACCTGGCTCATCAAATTTCCTGATTTTTATAATCTAAAATTCGGGGGACAGCTCTTTACGGATGTAGGCCGCGTTTTCACTGACCAAAGTGATTTTGCCGACCTTTTCGAAGGCTATAAACAGACCTTCGGCTTTGGCGGGGCCATGTCGGTTTTTAGTCCCGATTTAATTCTGCGCGGTGATGTGGGTTTCTCGGAAGATATGACCCAGATTTATGTCGGCGTGGGCTACCTGTTCTAATTTTGAATTATGAATTTTGAATGCTGAATTGAAAGGTAGCTCAAAACACTATGCTGTGAAGGAGTTGGACCCTTGAACCTTTAAACGGGAGTTCAACTCTCTTTGAGTACTGGTGGTTCAGCCCAGCTTAGCCCCGTTTTTCGATTTTTTATCGGGCACGGCCAGCACTACCTGTCCTTCATCATTATAAAAGCCCGATACCAGGCATTCCGACATAAACGGCCCGATTTGTTTAGGCGGAAAATTCACTACTCCCACAATCTGTTTGCCTACAAGCTCATCTTTTGAATAGAGATCTGTAATTTGAGCACTGCTTTTCTTCAGGCCGATTTCATCACCAAAATCAACCGTGAGTTTATAAGCGCGTTTTCGGGCCTCGGGAAAATCTTCTGCAGCGGTGATGGTTCCCACCCGCAGTTCTACTTGTTCAAAATCCTTCCATTCAATCGTTTTCATAGGTCATTCTAATGAGTAGTTCAGAAGATATGGGGTCTTTTAGTGCCTGCACCTTGAAATTCACCTCATTTTCGAAAGCAACTCTTCTGCCCGTTCCGGATAGGATGATTCTATATCTGCTTCGGCTACTTTTTTAAGGTAAGAGGCTGCTTCATCAAACTTTTCTTGCCGGTATAGAATTTTTCCGGCATAATAACCTGAGAAAACATGAAACGAACGACTTTTCGTCCGCGGCAACGCTAATCCCGCTTCAAAAGCCTGTTTATAGCTTGCCAACGCTTTAACCTCCATTTCCCGCCGGTCCAGAATACGCCCTTTCCAGCTTAGCAATTCCTCCTGCATCACTTTAAAATGGGGAAGATTGTCATGTTGCCACCGGTCGAGGGTACGTTCAATAAAATCAAGCGCTTTCGTATAGCGATGCTGCTTGTAATAGGCCTTTACAAGAATACGAGCATAATAATTATTATTGGGATATTGAGAATGAAGTTTTTCAAAGCTGCGAATAGCTTTGGCGTAATTTTCCTCATAATTATAATTGATATTTCCCAGAAAATAAGTGGCTTCAGCTTGGGCAAAAATAGCTTTTTCAGCAGCTATTCGCATCAATTTCAAGCCCTTTTGTTTGTTCCCGTCGGGCAAAAACCAGGACACGGTTTGAACTATTGGATAAGCTTCGGGCAAGTAGGCCG
>DASSAY010000124.1:0-3079 GCA_035699185.1 Balneolaceae bacterium
GGGCTACTTTCCATGTTCCTGCGGGCATTGCTTCACCCCCGCCATTTAAAACAATAGGTAAAATATTAAAGTTATATTTTTGGGCCAGCCAAAATGCCCCGCTTTTAAAAGGTTTAAGTTCACCGCTGCTGCTGCGCGTTCCTTCGGGAAAAATCATTGCCGGGATGCCTGCTTTTATGGGTTCAACCAGTTTATCTAAGGCTTTGGCAGATCGCATGCTTTTACGGTCGATGCCCAGATGCCCGGTCATATAAATCATCCAGCCAAAAATGGGAATTTTAAAAAGGCCTTTTTTGGCAACCCACTTCATCCTCCAGGGCAGTAAATATGGAAGCGGGATATCTAAAAAACTTTGATGATTAGCTACGACAATGGTAGGTTCAGAAAGCTTCTCAAAATCGGCTCCCTTAATTTCGAAGGTCCAGCCTGGAATTGCCTTCATCATCACCCAGGCAAGCCCTTTTAAACATATGTTGGGAATGCGGTTATATTTGTCAAAGGGAAAGGTAAGTACATATAGAATGGTAATAATAACGAAAAAAGTGATGATACAAACGGCCCAATAAATCCAAACAATAATGCTAAAAAAAGTTCTCATAAAGTAACTTTATGAATTAATTTCCTGCAATGCTTTTCGAATAAAGCCATTGTTTTTTTTGAGCTTGTGTTGAGCTTCTTTCCTGTTCAACTTGCCCAAAACCATTACCAATGCCGTTTTTACATGCCCCCCCGCCGCTTCAAGAGCTTTTTCGGCTTCTGGGTAATCTGCATTTGCGAACATCATGATAATTCGCTTCGCCCGCTCGCGTAACTTTTGATTGGATAGCTGTAGATCAACCATCACATTCTCGTACACTTTGCCAAGTCGAATCATGGCCCCGGTGGTGAGCATATTGAGTACCATTTTCTGGGCAGTAGCGCTTTTCATTCGCGTGCTGCCCATAATTACTTCCGGTCCGACGGGAATATCAATCAAAACATCAACCTCAAGGGTAACTTGTGAAGCGGGAACGGTAGTTACAAAGATGGTGCGGCACCCTTTCTCCGCGGCTTCTTTGAGCGCTCCGTGAACATAAGGCGTACGCCCGCTGGCGGCCAGGCCGCATACAACATCATTGGATGATACGTTTATCTTTTTCAACGCTTCCCGCCCATTTTTTTCGTAATCTTCTGACCCTTCCTGAGCTTCAAAAACGGCTTCCTTTCCTCCCGCAATAAGTCCGATAACCTGAGCGGGATCGCTGCCGAAAGTAGGCGGACATTCCGCGGCGTCTAAAATTCCAAGACGTCCGCTGGTTCCGGCTCCTGCATAAATCAACCGCCCACCCTTCTCAAATGCTTCTTTGATGAAATCAATAGCCCGGGCAATTTCCGGAAGTTTTTTCTCCACTTCCAAAGCCACTTTTTGGTCTTCGGCATTAATTAGCCGGGCAATTTCCAAAGAATCCGCCAAATCTATTTCTTTGGTTGATTGATTCCGCTGCTCGGTTTTTAATTCCTTGAGCTGGTTGAAAAGCTTTTGGTCGTCCGTTTTCACGTTCAAGAATTTTTTAGTGAATTACTTTTAAACCTTTTTTTGAAATATCCCCCTAAATCCCCTAAAGAGGTCTATTCTTGCTGGTTTTCATTAGCAAGCCCAGTTCAAAAATTAATAATCATTTGAACTTTTCAAACAAGGCAACGTTTAAGAAATAGCTTAGTAAAGTCCCCTTAAGGGGATTTAGGGGGATTGGAGTAAACTATCACTCTCCACCAATCCGTGCCAAATGAGTATGTTTAAATGAGTCGGAGAATTTGAGCCCATAACCGAAGATGCGATCCATGCTGGAGTGGGCAAACAAAATAATTCCCGCTAACTCCAGCCAAGGTATTCCCGCCAAAGATCCGGCAATAAAAACACCGATGGCTGTCGCTTTGTGATGGAAAATATTATAAACAACGGCTCCGGTTTTATTGCCAAAGGCATAACCAATCATCGAAAGGTCGGGCACTAACAGAAGCAACGGAAACCACCACCAGGCAAACGCTGTTTGGGCGAACACAAACACCGCAAGCAAGAACATGGCGAGTTCTTCAAGCCGTACGACATTTTTCATCGTTTGAAACGCCTTTTCCGTCGCTTCCACCATTCAGAATGAGCTCCGTTTGGTGATGTTTGACCAGAAACAGGCGAAGTTTCATTATCACTTTCTGAGCTTTTTAAAAGAGCAGCGGCGAGGGCCTTAACCCTAAATTGTCCGGCATTTTCAGCATCCAGTTTTTCGGGACTGAAATGATTCTTCACAAAATGCGTGTCATAATTTCCGTTAACAAAAGTAGGGTGATTGAGCACATATTCACAGAACGGAATAGTCGTCCGGCATCCGGAAATTTCGTACTCATCCAATGCCCGCAGCATTCGTTTAATAGCGTGATCACGATTTTTCCCGTAAGCACAAAGCTTGGAAATCATGGGATCATAATTGATAGTAATTGCCTGGCCTTCTTCTACTCCGGCATCAATCCGAACACCATTGCCGGCAGGAATGCGATGCTTAGCCAATACGCCGGTGCTGGGCAGAAAATTATCACGGGGATCTTCGGCGTAAATCCGGCATTCGACAGCATGGCCTTCTATGGTTACATCCTCCTGCGTGAAGGGCAACTCTTTGCCTTCGGCCACTAAAATTTGGAGTGCTACTAAATCAAGTCCCGTGATGAGTTCTGTCACGGGATGCTCAACCTGAAGACGGGTATTCATTTCCAGGAAATAGAAATTGCGGGCGGCATCAACCAGAAACTCAATGGTTCCCGCTCCCACATAATCACAGGCTTCGGCTGCTGAAATTGCTGCTTCTGCCATCTCTGCACGCAGTTCATCCGTTAATATCGAACAGGGCGCTTCTTCAATCACTTTTTGATGCCGTCGCTGAATGGAACATTCGCGGTCAAAAAGATGAAGTATATGTCCATGCTCATCCGCCATAATCTGAAATTCAACATGCCGCGGCTCCACCAAATATTTTTCGATATACACCCGGTCATCCCCAAAAGCATTACGCGCTTCCGATTTCGCGGCTTTGATACCTGACTCAAAATC
>DASSAY010000125.1:0-4574 GCA_035699185.1 Balneolaceae bacterium
AATTACATGGTAAGAAAGTATATCTTCCAGTTGAGTTGCATTAAAATTTGGCATGGTAGCAAGCACATCATCGGTAGGTGCCAATATGGTATAAGGGCCTTCGCCTTCAAGGGTAGCCTGAAGTTCGGTTCCATCCAAAAGGCCTGCCAGCGTACTCAGTTCAGGATCATTCTGAATGGTAGCAGCTATTGAAGAGGCCTCGGGTGGAGGATTATCCCCTTCTTCAAGTACAACAAAACCATCAAAGGATACTGTTTCTCCTCCTACGGTTACTTCAATTGGACCAGAGGTTGCGCCTTCGGGTACTTCCGTAACGAGTGAATCTTCTGCCGCAGCGGTAACCGTAGCAGGCGTACCGTTAAACGTAACCGTATTTTCGTCCGCTGTTGCTGAAAAATCCATTCCGCGGATAGTAACAGCGGTTCCTATGGCAGCACTATCGGGCTCAACAGCAGTAATTGCGAGTTTACTTCCTTCTAAAACTGTAAAGCTTGGGCCTGTAGCAGTATTTCCGTCTACGGTTACTTTAACAGCTCCGCTTTCGGCACCATCGGGAACTACCGTTACCAGCTTGCTGGAACTTGCGTCCGTTACCTCGGCTTCGACGCCACCAAAAGTCACGGTGTTTTCTGAAGCGGTAGAGCTAAAATCGCTGCCCGAAATGGTTACTTCGGTTCCCGGAGTTCCTTCCTGGGGTGAAACGCTCGTAATTTCCGGGTTGAGTTCAGGATCAACTCCTTCTCCTCCGCCACCGTCATCACCGCACCCGGTAAATAGTAGTAAAATGGCCACAAAAGATGTAAGTATAAACTTCGATTTCATAGTGTGGTTTTTTGTAAAAGTTAGCATGTTAATGTCTCCACGTTTTATTTTGATAAAAGTTATTTGTACTTACAGGTGTGCAATTTTTATTCCAAAATCGGGAGGGTCAAGCTATTTAATTTTTTTACACCTTCTATCTTACTGGTATTTAAAGGCTTAAGACGGAAATAAAAATTTTAATAAGTTATAAAAAAATGGTGCTGGGTGAGTTGTGAGTAAATTTTTTACACCCAATTTCTTTTATATGAACTTATAAATATAGCTCAATCAACGGCTTTAGAAATGCGGTTTATAATGGCCGGGATGATGGGGTGATTTTCAACTATTTTTTTAGAAAAAGGTTCAATAGTGATGGTTGCGTAGCCTTCATGATCGGCTTGACGAAAACGATCATAAAGTTCATGGGCAAGTTTTCGATAATCCTGGCGATAATGAATGATGTTTTCTGGATGCCGGATGCCCGATGCCGAATGCAGGAATTCTTGCTCAACTTTAGATCCATGCAGTAAATAGAGCATATTTTCTTTCTCGAGTGAAGTATTTTTATCCAGCCACTGAACCCGGGCATCGGGAGAATAATGAGTGTATTTGGTACCGGGACTTTTGGCAGCTGTATTGGGTGAAGGTTGTGCCATTTCAACCGTTTTCCCGACCACCTTTTCGATTTCTTCCGCGCTTACCGCTCCGGGACGATAAATCCGGTAAGGCTCAGCCGAAATATCAAGCACCGTTGATTCCAGTCCGATATTGGTTTCACCACCTTCGATGACAGAAAAATCATCACCAAAATCTTTTTTTACATGCTCTGCTTTGGTGGGACTCGGTTTGCCTGATGAATTTGCGCTCGGCGCCACCAGCGGACCGGCAAGGGCGATGAGTTCTTGCGACAGCGGGTGCATGGGCCAGCGAACGGCCACGGTATCGAGTCCTGCTGTGATGATGTCCAGTACTTCGGCTTTCTTGGGGAAAATCAGCGTCAAGGGGCCCGGCCAGAAATGCTTCATCAATTTCCTTGCATCTTCAGATATTTCACTCGCAAATTCTTCTACTGATTTTTTTGAGGAAACATGAACGATTAAAGGGTTATCAGCGGGGCGCCCTTTCTTCTCAAACACCTTTCTTACTGCGGATGGATTCCATGCATCGGCCCCAAGTCCATAGACGGTTTCGGTGGGGAAAGCTACGATCTCTCCCTTTTTTAAAAGGTCAACATACTTGTTAAGCAAGGCTGAGGGGTTACGAGTTACGTGTTAGGGTTGCGGGTTATGTTTGCCAGTTTTTTTCTACATACTGGATAAAGCTATTAAGTTTCCGTCCCAGCTTGTCGTATTTAGCCAGCAAATCAGTCAAAGGGTTATCCGAGAAGTGAATATCACTAATCATATTTATAAGCAAGATTATAAACTTCTAAATCTTTATAGCTCTTCATTTCGGGTTACGCGTTCCGGGTTTCAAATTTTGTGTTAGAGAAGAACTGAAGGTTAACTAATTAAAACAAAGGCAGCAAAAGTGACAAATTAAATCACCACCAACCGTACCGCGCACCGCGCAACCCTCAACTCGCAACCCGAGTCGCTTCTTTTTCGCGGGTTGATAACAGATCGTTCAAAAATTCGGCAGCTTCTTCCAGTCCTGCTATTTCTTGAATCACAAACCGTACCTTATCATCTTTTTGAATCAATTTAAAACGGCCTTCCGCTTTATTTTGAAGCAATTGCAGAAAGCTTTGGAAGCGTTCTCCGTAAAATTCTTCACCCAGTTCGGAATCCTGTTTAGGGCATTCCAGCCACATCCGGTTTGATCGAATCCGGACTTTGGTGATAAAAAGCTGCGAAGCATAAAGTTTAATTACAGCTGCAGTGATGAGATTCTGGGCAGCAGCGGGAACGGGGCCGAAACGATCCTGAATTTCTTCCTTCCAGTCTTTGATGGCTTCCAGATTTTCGGCTTTAGCCAGTTTTCGATACAGGTTGAGCCGCTCCACACTATCAGCAACGTAATTGCTTTTGAGCAGGGCAGGGAGGTCAAACTCCACCTGGGTTTCGGGGAGCTCAATTTCCGGTTCCACATCTTTAAATACCTCACTGAATTCCTGATTTTTCAGCTCTTTAACGGCATCATTCAGTATTTTTTGGTACAATTCAAAGCCGAGGTCATTGATGAAGCCACTCTGTTTAGCCCCCAGAATATCACCGGCACCGCGAATGTCAAGATCACGCATGGCGATGTTAAAACCGGAGCCGAGATCAGAAAATTCTTCAAGCGCCAGCAGACGTTTCCGGGCTTCTTCGGTTAGCGTTTGAATGGGCGGAGTGATGAGATAGCAGAACGCTTTGCGATTTGATCGCCCCACGCGCCCGCGCAACTGGTGAAGTTCTGCCAGTCCAAAGCGGTCGGCACGATTGATGATCATCGTGTTGGCATTCGAGATGTCGATGCCGTTTTCCACGATGTTGGTGGAAAGCAGCACATCAAACTTGTGATCATAAAAATCTTCAATAATTTTTTCGAGTTTCGCCGAGCTCATTTGTCCGTGGGCAAAGCGGACGCGAATATTCGGTAAAAGTCGACGAATCATATTAGCCATCGCTTCAATATTTTTCACCCGGTTATGGATAAAAAACACCTGGCCGCCACGCGAAATCTCCTGGGTGATAGCGTCCCGAATTAAATCTTCATTGTAACTGTGAATCTCCGTTTCAACCGGCTGACGGTTTTGGGGCGGCGTGTTGATGATGCTCAGATCCCGAGCGCCCATGAGTGAAAATTGCAAGGTACGTGGTATGGGTGTTGCGGTCAGATTCAGGACATCAACCGTAGCTCTGTATTCTTTGAGTTTTTCTTTGGCTTTCACTCCAAAACGCTGCTCTTCATCCACAATCAGCAGCCCGAGGTCATCAAATTTTACATCTTTTGAAGTCAGCCGGTGAGTACCTACAATGATGTCAACTTTCCCTGTTTCCAGCTTTTCGAGCGTTTCTTTTTGCTCCTTTTTTGTTCGAAAGCGTGAAATAACATCCACCGAAACGGGAAAATCTTTCATTCTTCGAGAGAAGGTTTTGTAGTGCTGGTCGGCCAGGATGGTTGTGGGTACCAAAACTGCGACCTGCTTGTGATCCATCACCGCTTTGAAAGCCGCACGAACGGCAATTTCCGTTTTGCCAAAGCCCACGTCTCCACAGATCAGACGATCCATCGGCGTTGTTGATTCCATGTCTTCTTTAACTGCTTCAATGGTATCACGCTGATCAGGTGTTTCTTCGAATTCAAAACGCGCTTCCATTTCAGTTTGCCAGGAATTGTCGGGCGAATAATCGAAGGCTTTCTGCGATTTCCGCTTAGCATACAGCTTGATCAAATCCCGGGCGATGTCTTTAACTTTCTTCTTGGTTTGCGCCTTTTTCCGCGCCCACTGTCCCGATCCAAGTTTGGTAACGCGCGGCTGGGTGCCTTCTTTGCCCGAATATTTCTCGATTTTGTGCAGATTCGAAACATTCACATAAAGCACCGAATCTTCTTTATAGCGCAATACCACCGATTCCTGCTCCACGCCGCGGACTTCAATCTTCTTAAATCCCGCAAATTTGCCGATACCGTAATCCACATGCACCACGTAATCGCCGATATTCAGATCCCGCAGTTCTTTGAATGAAATACCGCCGGACTTGCGTTTTTTTCGAACTTTGGGACGATGATAGCGATTAAAAATCTGGTGGTCGGTGTAAACGGCTAATCCCTGTTCCTTGAGTGTG
>DASSAY010000126.1:0-2150 GCA_035699185.1 Balneolaceae bacterium
CGGCAATATCATTGTCCAGCAAATACTTTTTGAGGCGTTCAATCGGATCCTTTTTCTCGTAGGCTTCGAGCTCTTCTTTGGTGCGGTACTTCATGGGGTCCGACATGGAATGTCCGCGATACCGGTAAGTGCGGATTTCAACCAGCCAGGGTTCAGAGTTTTTGCGCACATCTTCGGCAATTTCTTTCATTGCTTCATAAACGGTAAAAACATCCATACCGTTGATCACCTTATTCTTCATACCGAAACCTTCTGCCCGTTCATATAATTCGCCTACAGAATGGCGGTGAACGGCAGTTCCCATCGCATAACCGTTGTTTTCGATAGCATAAATGCAGGGCAGTTTCCAGTTTTGGCTCATATTCAGGGTTTCGTGCAATGCTCCCTGGTCAACAGCGCCATCACCGAAGAAACACGCCGTTACACGCCCGTTTTGCTGATATTTATTGGCAAAGGCGATGCCGCCTCCGATGGGAATGTGTCCTCCCACGATTCCATAACCGCCCCAGAAATGATTTTCCACACTGGCAAAGTGCATCGAGCCGCCCTTTCCTTTGGAGCAGCCGGTAACTTTTCCATAGAGTTCGGCCATTCCTTCTTTGGGTGAAACACCGCGAACCAGCCCCCATCCGTGATCGCGATAAGCCGTGATGATATCGTCATCATCATTCAAAGCATAAACGGTTCCGGTTGAGATCGCTTCCTGCCCCATATAAAGGTGAAGAAATCCACCGTATTTTCCTTTTTGATACATCTGCATGGCCCGCTCTTCAAACCGGCGCTGCAAATACATTTGATGAAACATATCCACTACATCTTCTTCGGATAAACCGAGTGATTTATGCTTTTTACGAGTGGGTGATGGTAATTCGGTACTGCGCACCACTTGTCCGTTGGTTCGAATACCAGTTCCGCTTGGGGTAAATGTTACTTCTTGTTCCTTCTTTTTCTCAGCCATAATATCATTTGCCATCGATAAGGCAACATCAATTTTTGATTAAATTTTCTTAAAATTTAAGTCTCAAAATATAGCCAAATTTTTTAGCAATTACAGATAAGAAGCGTTAAAAAAAGTTATCTCGTATTATAGTTTTTCAATCCCCCGCCCCCCTTTCTCCGAGGCTGTGAGAAAATACCAAGACAACTAAAAAGAGCCTTAATAAATTAGGAAAATGTTCTATATTGTTTCCCGATCATCCCCCGAACCCCCTTCGAAGGGGGACAGTTACGATTTATGCTCGAATTACAATTCGTAATCTTAAAACTATTAAGTTTCACTTTTCAACACGATGATTTTCTCACAACCTTCTCCAAGGGGGACTTTTTGCCGCCCATTCAAAACTTATGAACCTATTTTCACCCCTTTTCAAATCTATGTAAATCAACCATGAATGCATTTTCACTCAGGTCTAACTTCCCCCTTGTGCCGTGAGGCATCCCTTCGGGGGAGAAGGGGGCGGGGGATTGACAGCGCTATCTTTCCGTACCCGGCAAATAACTCTCTAATGGCCGGATATTATTAAAATAAATCAAATTGTCAGGTTAGAAACCCGACCTACATATCTCAACCCCAGGATTCGACCTCCTGCCACTGCTCACTGTTCACTCTTCCAAATACTTCTTCACAATACTTTCGATCTGCCCCAAAACCTCAGGGAGTTTTTCGGGATTTCGTCCACCGGCGGTAGCAAGGTTTGGCTGTCCGCCCCCGCCGCCGCCCAGCATTTTGCCGAGTTCGCCTACCAGCGTCCCCGCTTTGATGCCCTTCTCTTTAATCACATCATCGGTAACAGCCGCGGCGATATATACTTTTCCCGCTTCATCATCGCGAGCCCCAAGAACAGTGATGGTTCCTTTCTTGCTTTTTTCGAGTGATTCATATCCCAGCTGCTTCAGCAAATCCATATCTGCGCCGGCAATTTCACCGACTATTAATTTGATGCCGTTAAATTCAGTGGCATCGCTCAGTAAATCATCAAGTTTAGAAGCGCTTTGCTGATGACGCAGCCGCTCAACCTCCTTTTCAAGCTCTTTTCGCTCTTCGATTAGCCGCCGAATATCCTGCACGGGTTGTTCACTCTGCCCGATCTCCGAGCGAATTTGGTTGATCAGCAACTGCTCATTCCGCAGGTATTCATCTACTCCCTTGC
>DASSAY010000127.1:0-9594 GCA_035699185.1 Balneolaceae bacterium
AAAACCAAGCTTTTCGGCATTTTCAATAGCTTTGGACAGATGCCGGTAACGGTAAAACAGCAAATTTTTGGCCACTTCTTTGCCTGATGTATTCAAGTAAAACGGCAGGCAGTAACCTTCGGTATCCCAGTAGGTAACGCCGCCGTACTTTTCACCCGTAAAACCTTTGGGGCCGATATTCAGTCGCGCGTCATCGCCCGTATATGTTTGATATAGCTGAAAAATATTAAACCGGATCGCCTGCTGTGCTTTTTTGTCGCCTTTGATGAAGATATCGCTTCGCTCCCATCGATCGGCCCAGCATTCGGCCTGTTCTTTCATCAATTTATTAAAACCGAACTCCGAAATTTCCCCCGTCAGTTCTTTTACAAGCAAATGTAAGCGCTTACGTTCATGGTTCAAAGAAGAAGCGACCCCGGCATATTTATGAAATAAGATTTCATCATTCTGATTAACAGAAACTTCATATTTTTGGACAACACGCATAGCAGAAACGGATGCTTGCGAAGAAATATCAACCGGATGATTATTTTTTTGAACCACGCACTTCATCCCCGCACAAACATGAAAATCAAGTTTCTTGGTTTTTGTGGTTACCAATCCACCATCGGGGAATGATTGCTGGGCTACTTCTGCCCAAAAAGTTTCATTATAGTTGGCATCTTCATTTCGAACATTGCCATCAAGATAAGGTTCAAAAATGATGTCTCCATCAAAGTTAAGCGCTTTCATTTTGTACTCAATAGCACCGGCTTCGGGACGCTTCATACTCACAAACCGACGAGCTTGTACGCTCACTTCATTCCCGTTTTGCAATCGAGCAACAAAACATCGTTTTAGGTAACCTTCTTTCATATTCAGGGTTCGCTGAAAATCTTTGACTTCGCATTCAGCCAAATCAAGCTGCTCGCCGTTCACATAAATATCAATTCCAATCCAGTTTATCGAATTGAGTACCTTGGCAAAATATTCAGGGTAGCCGTTCTTCCACCATCCCACTTTGGTTTTATCGGGATAATAAATACCGGCGATATAGCTGCCTTGAAGAGAATCACCGCTGTAATGCTCCTCAAAATTGGCGCGCTGACCCATGTGCCCGTTTCCCAGGCTAAAAATACTTTCCGAAGAACGTTGACGATCGGGATTGAAACCACGTTCTATAATCTCCCATTCGTCAATTTCTAAATATTCATTCATAAATCCTTAAATCTTTTTACCCCAAAATAAAGGTATTTTTTAATTATACAACTGAGCCAACAGTTTTTTTGGCGTTCGGTTTTTAAAAGATGTAATTACGAGATCGGCTTGGCTGAGATGTTTTTCTTTTCCAACGCCCACACAGGTCATACCCGCTTCCTTAGCCGCCTGGATACCCGAAATGGCATCTTCAAAAACGATACAATCTTCGGGTTCGGCCCCCAATGTTTCAGCCCCCTTTAAAAAAATTTCAGGATGCGGCTTGGTTTTCGTGACCTTGGTTCCGTCAATTACCGTATCAAACATTTCATTTAACTGAAGGTAATTTATAATATATTCTGCATTTTTGCTGGATGAACCGATTGCCAATTTTACATTCATGGTTTTGAGCTGTGCTAAAAATTCGGGAATTCCATCCAGCATATCTGCGGGAGTGAGTTTTGAAATATATGCCTGGTACCATTCATTTTTTTGATCCATTAACCGCCGAAATTCCTTATCCGAAATGGTTCGATCGGCCATAGCCAATATCTTCTGTAGTGATTGCTTCCGGCTCACCCCTTTCAGCGATTCATTTTTCGTTTCATCAAAAGGAATTTCCAGGGTATCTGCCAGCTTTTTCCAAGACTTAAAGTGAAACTGTGCTGTTTCAACAATCACGCCATCCAGATCGAAAATCCAGGCTCGAGGTATTTTCATAAAATAGTTAAATGAGTTTTAGTTTGCGTAGATCGAAATAATATTAATTAAAAGCAAGGGTTTTCCGTTTCGATACCCCTAAATCCCCTAAAGGGGACTTATTGCTGCTTGAAATGAGTATCTCTTATTTTGTAAAAAACAAGGTTATTCAGGAAACTATTCTTTGAAAAGGGCAATCTCTAAAGTCCCCTTTAGGGGATTTAGGGGTCCGTAGAGGACCGCAAGATAAGTTCCGGCGCAAAAATCTTTTGAGTGGATTTTGCCTCGGGATTCTGCATCCGGTAGATCAGCCTTTGAGTGGCAAAGGCTCCCATATCATACATGGGCTGCCGAATGGTGGACAGGCCGATATAATTGGAAATAGTGATATCATCATAACCGATAATGGGAATTTTCACCTGCTTCTCCTGCATTGCTTTAAGTGCGCCAACGGCTTGCGTATCGGATGCGCAAAAACAGGCATCGGGGGGATCAGAAAGTTCCAGCAGCTTTTTCATCGCTTCGTAACCGTTTTGCTCAGAAAATCCATCGCGATACATGGAGTCTCCGGTAACGATAAGCTGTTCATCAATAGCAACTCCCGCATTGTTCAGTGCTTTTTTGTAACCGCTGATACGCTGTTCGCCCGGTTTTGATGATTTCAACGCGCTGATCATAGCAATTCGATTTAACCCGTGATCAAGAAAATATTGCATAGCTTGCTGAATTCCTTTTTCATTATCCACGCTTACAGAATCCATACCGGGAAAAGATTCATCCACCAACGTGATGGGAATTTCATAACCCTGCAATTTCTTCAGCCGGTGATCTCGCAAATGGGTTGAAATGAACAGGTAGCCATCCGCCCATTGACGCTTGATAATATTTTCGACCTGCGAAAACATATTACCGGTCTGGTTTTGAATGTTGAAGATGTTCAGATCATAATCGTGCTTCGAAATTTCGTCTTGTATGCCTGCAAGCACTTCCATGAAAAAATAGTTGGAAAGCACGGGCACCACAACCATAATAATATTTTTCTTTTTGCGGGCCAATCCCTGGGCATATGCCTGAGGATAATATCCAAGCTCATCGGCTACTTTTAGTACTTTTTCGCGTGTTTTATCAGCAATCCCTTCATTATTATTTACCACCCGTGAAACCGTGGCGATGCTTACCCCCGCCTTTTTTGCTATATCGTAAATGGTATTTCCGGCCAATGTTCTTTCTCTTTAAACTGTCATTCATTTTTGATGAAAATAATATATTCAAAAGATGGTCAAAAGAAAGAATTATTTATGGGCAAAAATATTCAACCGGGTTCGGTTTGAAGCCGGATGAATGGCAAGAGATCACAATTTATAGGCCTGCTTCACTCGCCGGGCGACGAAACCAGTCGCCTGACGAGCAACGTGGCACACTGTCTAATAATGAATTCATCAGGCTAAATTTTCAAAACTTGTTTAAACAGGCTTTGCAAAAACTTCTTTTCAATGTCATCCCGAACGTATGTGAGGGATCTCAAGCGTTGGTACAGCTTTTTACTTTAATCAAAGCATTTATCTTTATCACGTTTGAGATTCCACGCACCTACTTCACATTCACCAAAGTTGAAAAGCCGCCTGAAACAACGCTGGCGAGATTCGATAAAGCGCGTGGTAATGATATTCCACCGGGACATGCTAAAAATTTTGGCTCCCACTCGGGTTGAAATTTATTCTTATAATCCCGAACTCTTTTAAAACCATACAAATTTTCTCCATAGGAATACACAAAATGGGCCATTTTATTCCATTTGGGGGTGAAGTCGGGTTCATCCATTCCCGAGAGCGGTGCCATACCCAGGTTGAAGCACTGAAAGCCCTGCCTTTTCCCCCAAAGCATAGTCTCAATCAATATAAAATCGATAATCTCTGCTGATTCATCAGGATGATAACGAAGCAGGTCTGTAGCCAGTTCATAGCCATCCCCGCTTTGTAGAATGTTCGCGAATGCCCGAATCTCTCCTTCTTTTTTCACCACCGCAATGGGAAAATGACTCAAATAGGCTTCGTCAAAATCACCAGATGAAAAGCCCTGCCCAGTTCTTTTACGGATGCTTAAATCAGCCTCAAAGATAGGTTTTAATTCCTCGTAGCACCTTTCCTCCGGATTTTCCGGTAAAAGCTCCCAGCTATAGCCCGCAGACACCAATCCTCGGTAATTGGTTCTCAAATCTTCATCAATAGCTTGATCAACCGAAAAATTATTCAGCGGAATTCGGGCTTCTTCCCCTAATTTGAAAAGCGTAAGGCCCAGGTCTAAATAGTATTCTAATTTTTTTTCTCCGATTTGATAAAATACCGGCCATTTGTCATCATCCGAGCACTGTTCATAAAATTTCCAGATCATTTCCTCGGCTTCATCTTCGGGCCCTACAGGATCACCCAATACAACCCGGCTACGACCTTCTTCTTTGTACATAATGAAGGATGTATGAGCATCGTTAAACAGCAGTTTCTTATCACCCAGCAAAATCAGGTTTGAAAGCGTATGATTAGAATTCTGCAGGATCTTCTGAGCGGACTGAAGCTCCTGCTCCCGCGGCTCGATAACTTCCTTTTTTCGGGGACGAAGCAACTTGATAAAACCAATGATAACGGTAAATCCCAGGGCGGCGACTGTTGCGCGTAAATACCGGGGGGCATCACCCAATAAAAAAAACTGCCACCAGAGTTCTTGCCGGTATTCTATGTGCTGGTAAGAAAAAATGCCGAGCCAAACAGCACTGACCAATACCATCAAAATCATGGTAAACCACTGGGGTGAAAACTGCCTCGAAAACAGCGGAGCTCTGCGGTGAAATTCATCACGGCAGGGAATCATCGCCACGAGCATAACGGCCAGAGCTGTGGCTTCTTCGTAATCGGCACCTTTCAACAGGGATAGTAAAATACCAACAATCAACAGGCCTATTGTTAAATGGTAGGCTGCGTCGATTCGACGCCGGAGAGCCCCGGCTAAAATCAACAGCGCGGCACCGATGATACTGGCTAAGAAATGAGATATTTCGATTACCGGCAACGGCACGAAATGCTGCAACCATTGCATACGCGGCACTTCTGAAGGCACCGCACCCGAAAAAAGAAGAATCGCTCCGCCGATAAATACCGAAAAACTCATCACCTGCGGCACCACCCTCGGTACCCAGCTGATGGCCTTTTCGCCCAGCTTCTTCACGCTTTCGTGATTCGCTTTGTACTCTTGATAGCCAAGCACAACGAGCGCACCCAGCAAGGGCAGGATGTAGTAAATAATTCGATAAATCACCAGAATACCCACCACTTTTGACCCGGGTAGAAAATTGGATAAATATAACAGCATCACCGATTCAAAAACACCCAGCCCGCCCGGTACCTGGCTGAACAGTCCTAAAATCTGGGCCAGCAAAAACACGCCTACAAAACTGAAAAAATTGACTCCCGCTTCGGGCAACAATACGTAAAGAACGGATGAAGCCAAAAGCCAGTCTACCGAGGCGATTAAAACTTGCTGCAGGGAGAGCTTTAGGTTGGGGAATTTGAATGTCCACTTTTTGAAGGAAATTTCACTCTTGACCCGGGCGCTTGCCCACACATAGCCCACAACCATCACCAGTAAAAAAGCACCAACTACCCTCAATGATACGAACGGAAGGGTGATATTCGGAGGCAGGGCCGGCGTGGCAAAAAGCAGTGAAAGTCCCGCGACGGAACAGAAACCAATCCACAGGGTGAGGGCGCTGAAAGCCACGATTTTGGTAACCTGAAGGCCCGAAAATCCCCAGGATGAATAAATACGATAGCGGATGGAACCGCCGGTAATCAGCGCCAGGCCAATGTTATGACTAAAGGCATAACCCACATAACCGGCACGCATAATTTTGGGGGCTTCGAGCTCTTCATCAATATAATTTACACCCATTGCATCGTAAACGGTAAGCAGCAAGTAACTCAGAAAAGATAAAAGAAGCGATGCCGCGATGTAGTAGTTGGGTATATCCGCAAGTTGTTGGCTTATCTCGGACAAGTTGTACTGCTGAAGCTGCTTATCAAGGAACCACAGGGCAAAGCCGAAAAAGATGATACTTATTACCGGTGCTAATTTTTTAAGAAATTTCTTCATACGATTTGCCACTAAAGCACGGAAACACTAAAAATGTGAATTTGAGATAAAAGGGTGGTACGGAAGTAATAAGTCGTACTATTTTTCATCCAGTGAAACCCACCCCTGATCTGACTGCTAAACGCAGTCCGATCCTCCCCTCCCGAGAGGGGACTATTCCTGCCTATTTTCATTTTTATTACCTTTACAAAATCTTTGATTCCTATTTTAGCAGTAATAATATAGAGTCTATTTTAAGTCCCCTCTCGGGAGGGGAGGATTCCGTAGCGTTAAGCCAAGGAATCGGGGGTGGGTCTTCAGGCATCATCTTTATCTCTGCCTTTTTGTGTTTCTGTGGTTAATATTCATTCCGGAATGTAATTGTAAGGTCGCCGGTCATCGATGGTTGAACCTGTACACCGGTTTGAATGAAGTAAGGTTCGGGCTTCACATAAGGTTCAACCCGTCCAAAATCCCATTCCCCGTTCTCATTTTGATCCCGGTAAGCGGTAACAGTATAAGTTAAGGGAGGTAACTTTTCAATTTCAACCTGCTCGGTGAAAACGGTGTCACGGACAATACCTGATTCTTCATTCTCAATTCGCAGGTGAATATTTTTCAAGGTTGAATCAGCGACTATGATGTTCAGTGTTCCAAGTTGTGATGTATGCCAGACATCGGGCGAAAATTTTCGATAATCATCAATGATAGGATCCCAAACTCTTATTTCATAATCCAAACCTTCCTGCCAGCTGGGATTTGGAGAAATGCGCAGTACATTTTGCTCCACATCCACATTCGGCCAATCTTCAATGAGCTCGTTGCCCTTCACCACTTTAAGTGAATCCACAATTGCCGGATCATCAATCGGCTTTGCATAAGTCACTACGACCGGATCGGCAGGATAATAACCGCTCAAATTATTTCGCCTGATGATGCGCTGCTGAGTGGTATCTTCCTGCGCGGACCCGATAAATGTCTGTGAGACTTCCTTCAACGGATTCCCGAACTCATCAACAATGCCTTCCATTTCGAGAGTGTAGGTTGAGGTCTGCGTTAAAGTTTTTTCGCTGTGGGCAAACAAAATGTACGGCTCATCGGGAGGAAAATACAGCGGAAAAACATCGGAATAAAAATTGCCGAGGGTGTCAGTAACGGCAATTTCAGTACTGTCGGTAAGCTGAATATCTTCACTGAACCGCATCCGCAATCGCTGAGAAGAAAACAAACCTACGCCTTGCAATACCGGCTGGGTAGTATCTACAGGAGTGATATAAACCGTGCCGAGGGTATCCGCATCCGACTCTGTTAATTCGATAAATTCCCGGCTAAAAGGCTGCGCCCGCTCCGATTCTTGCTCCCAGATTTTATTGCGGTTACGATCTTCTACCCAGAAAGCTTTGTACTTGCCTTCCCGCAAATAAGAAAATTCAAAAGCGCCGCTGGTATCGGTTGAAGCGGTATAATCGGCCTTTTCAGATAAATCTACCGGCGCGTGATAAAGAAGAATTCGCTGGCCTTCATCCCCTTCCCCGGTTTCGGCGTTGATGACTCGTCCCACCACTTTACCTTCGTCAATTTCGGGTCCGGTTGAAACCGCAACTTTCGCGGGGCTTACCATTTGATTTCCATTCGTATCGGTCAGCTCGGTACCGACAGAAACAATAAGTGTGGTTGAATCAGGAATAGATTGATCAAATTCAATGGCTACCGATCGCCGTCCCCAGTCGAGTTCATAATCAATACCGATATCCGGCTCCACTATAATCGCCTGTGCCAGCGAACCCCGGTTCACCCACTCATTAAAATGAAGGATAATGCTTTCGCCAGAGAAATTAACGGTGCCGGTTTCCGGGTCGGTTGCTACGATAACGGGACCTTCTTCGTCCGGCGGCCCACCGGTAGGCGATGAAGGCGTAGCGCAACCTGCTAAAATCAGCGCTGCCGTCCATAAGCACAGCCTTCTGCAATTACTCACAAATTCGGGGTTGAGTTCAAGTTAAATTTCGAGCTTAAGATATGAATTTTTTCAGGTGAATTGATAGGTATAGAAAATAAGATATAAGGGCTCTTTGAAAAACAATATGTCCTTCTGATATTTCAGGATCTGCTTGAGGAATTGTATTATCAGTTTTAAGAAACTTTAGCACAAATACTGAAACGAGCTTAGCTAATGGTTTTGACAGATCTTGAAAATCAAACTTAGGCTGTAATATTCTGGGCACGACCCTAATAATCCAGCTCGTTGTTCACTTCCCTCTAATGAAACGGGTCGATGACATCCAGATGTTTGACAAAGTATAAAAACAATATTTTTATTATACGTCAGGCAAATCTTTGTCTAAAGGCACACCCGGTAGAATCGGTTCCTCTAAATGAGCTTTAACTTTATCGGCCGGCAGACGAGACTTAACAGCCAACCATACGATAAAGAGATCAAAAACAGCGATCACAGCTACATCTATACCCACACCAAGTAAGCCTATATTTCCTGCCGCATCTGATAGAATAGGATAGGAACCCAGGTAGCTTATGGTCGTTAAGCCGATTAACCAGACAATAATCCAAAGTCCGGAACGAATTTCAAGATCAGGGGTGTGTTCACGGTTAGCTCTTTCATGAATAATTAATATGGCGAATCCAATGATTGTGGCTATCATTAATTTCCAAACATCCATCCAGCCCGACCAATAAACAATTAAATTAGCTGCGACAAAACCGAAATAAGATAAAACCTTAAACAAAGGCAGTTTAAACGGCCGTTTGTGGTCAGGTAACTGTTTTCTCATGGCCAATAATGCAACCGGTCCCGAGCCGAATGATAAAACGGTACCGGCGGTAACAAAGCCAACAATTTTTTCCCATCCGGGGAATAGAAAGAAGAAAGCCGTGGCGGCAAGGAAAGTTACAAACACACTGATATAAGGCACGCCTTTATCATTTACTTTTGCAAGTGAGCGAGGTGCATTTCCGTTTAGGCCCATAGCATACGACAGCCGTGAAGTAACGGTCGTGTAAATGAGTCCGGTATCGGCCGGTGAAATAAAAGCATCAATGTATAGCAGTACAGCCAGCCAGGTTAGCCCCATCACACCGGCAATAGCTGCCAACGGACCGAAAGTAGCGGCCACATCACTCAATTCACCCGCAAAATGGGCACCAATATTAGCCCAGCCTTCTGCAAAAGCCTGGACAGGAAGTGTTCCGATAAAAGCTACTTGCAACAATACATACAAAATAGCAGTGATGAGAATAGAACCGATAACCGCAATAGGTACATTTCGTGAGGGATTGTCGGTTTCGCCCGCTAATTCTACCCCTTGCCTGAATCCCAGGAATGAAAAGACAACTCCGGCTGTAGCTATAGCTGAAAAAACTCCCTCCCAGCCAAACGGGAAAAACCCGCCGGTGGTAGGATTATCAAAATGAGATCCATTAAAAGCTACTATAAAAAACACAACAATAACCACGGCAATGATAGCCAGCTTCCACCACACCAGCGCATTGTTCAATTTTTCAAACAAGCGAATACCTATAAAGTTCACAGCGGTAAACAAAGCTAACAAAGCGATAGCAACTGCATAACCGGGTGTGGTT
>DASSAY010000128.1:0-3356 GCA_035699185.1 Balneolaceae bacterium
GGCGCCCCCTTCGAAGGGGGACAAAACCATCATCAGTACCTAAAATCCCGCGAGTTTGTAGCATTCTGGGCGATTTCTCTGCGAACTCCCCGCCCACCTTTGCGCTCTCTGCGGTTAACCTTTCCCGGGAATCGGTTGAAAAACCAGCGAAGCCATCAACGCGGCGCCGGTTTTAAAACTTTCTTCATCCACATTGTATTTGGGGTGATGCCAGCTGTAGGTAGAATTCGCCTGCTCGCTGCCGCTTCCCAGAAAGAAGAAAGTACCGGGAAATTCCTGCTGGTAAAAAGCAAAATCTTCGCCCGCCATAATCGGTTCATCCATTATTGTTACACTTTCATTGCCCAGTAATTCGGCGGCTGAATCTATTACGATGTCAGTCGCCCAATCCGTGTTATTTACCGCAGGATACCCATAATCAAAATTGAAAGTATAGCTTCCGCCGGAAGCTTCAGTCACGCCTTTTACTATTTGTTCAATGCGATCTTTGATCATATCTGCCGTTGATTTATCAAAAGTTCGCACCGTTCCCAGCATTTCCACTTTTTCGGGAATGATGTTGTGAGCAGAGCCACCCGCAATTTTCCCCACCGTCACCACTGCCGGTTCGGTGGGATCCACATTTCGGCTTACAATCGTTTGCAATTGATTCACCACCTGAGCAGCCATTACAATGGGATCGACCGCTAAATGCGGAGCCGCCGCATGTCCGCCTTTGCCGATAATTTCAATCTTAAATTCATCGGGACGAGCCATCATGGGCCCTTTGCGAAGCGCAACTTCACCGGGCATTCCATAAGGATTCGTATGCAGCCCGTAAATCACATCAACCCCTTTTTCCTGCAAATAGCCCGTTTCGCAGAGCAAGCGCCCGCCGCCGGGCAGCTTCTCTTCGCCAGGTTGAAAAATGAGCAAAACTATGCCTTCAATTTCATCTTTCAAATCGCTTAAAATATGGGCAACACCTAACAGATTTGCGATATGAGCATCGTGTCCGCAGCAATGGGCAACGCCTTTATTCTGCGAAATGAATTCCTTTTTGTGCTCGCCTTCCTCAACAATAGGCAGAGCATCAATATCAGCGCGCAGGACAATGACACGGCCTGATTCTTTGCCGCCTTCCACCACGCCTACACAGCCGGTTTCCAGCGGACGATCAACCGAAATACCAAGCTCATTCAGCTTTTCGATGATGAAATCGGTAGTTTTGAACTCTTGATAGCTCAACTCCGGATTCCGGTGTAAATGCCGTCGCGTTTCAACCATTTCATCGAAATAGCGATCAGCGAGTTTTTGTATCTTGGCTACATCCATAATTACAGTTACTTAAAAGTCTGAATTATCAGCAGTTAAAATAATAAGAAATTAAACCCTTTGTGAGCCTTTTATAAAAAAGAAAGTCAAGGATATACTTCTTCCATGACGTTCCCAAGTGGTTTTTACTTTTCAGGACGCCCTGATTTATGGTAAATTCTTGCTTCTTATAGTGCTTGCTCGGCATTACTATACGTGTTATACCAGCTTTGGTAGGGGGCCTACCGACCTTTAGCTACCGGTGGTTTCTCTGCAACCAGTCTTATATCAGAGGCTCGGACTGCTGGTTAAGCAAATCCGGCCTAAGGTCATATGGGGTTTCCAGGCCGGGCGACTAAGCTCAGTGTTGAATCTTACAGCAAGTGCATGATTAAGCACGGCAAGTGGAGTCTGTCCCGGCAACCCGACCGATACCTTGTCCGGCCGACATATAGCTACCGACCAGCGGTTCTATCGGGCCGAATCCCCATTCCCGGAGAAAAACTTCTCCGGGCGATATGACTGTTTATGCTTCCATAGGCTCCACAGACTGATTAAAATTTTCCGTTGTGTGTTCAGGCGGGCGTGAACCGGATCCCCGCATCGCTGCAGAGAAGCCCGATAAAACCCGCTAACTTCATTACCGCTTTTCATGGCGGCTTTCCAGGCAACATGACTGATGTTTTTTAAGCTTCCATGCCCGGCCTTATCCAGCCGTTCACTCCGCAGGCGATGCCCTCCGCTGCTGGATTTACGGACTCCCAGCTGGCAAAACCGAATCAATTGCCCGCGACGGGGGAACCGATGCGGAGTTTGGATATAAGCGGAAAAGGTATGAGACACTACCGGCCCTACGCCTGCCATCTTCTGGAACTCGGCAATCTCCCAAAACCCGCGCCCGGTTTGCTGGATGCGTTTAAATTGCTGATCTTTTTGGTTGCTCACCGTTTGTATAAACCCGAACTTCGCTTGCAACTCCCCGCGCAACATTGGCTGGCGAACCTGTTGTAAAATATCTTTTGGCCGGTGATAGTCTCTTTTTACCAGCTTAATATTAATGCCCCAGTGACGAAGGGCAGCCTGGATTTGACGCTTGTGAATCGTTAGCGTTTTGGTCAACCGTTGATACTCTTTAATCTGCTGGTAAAACAGCCGGCGAATCCCCATTTGTTCGGGCGCCCAGACCGGTTTAAGTTCCCCCAGACGTAGCAGCTTGCACAAGCGCAGGGTATCCAGGCGATCATTTTTATTCGGGCTGCGGGAAATTAAAGCGTTATAACGCGGATCGCAGACCATCAACTCATCCACATGATCTTGCAGTTGCCGGGCCGCCCAAAAGGCCATGTTACCCTGCTCAAGGGTCAGATGCTTGCGAGCCGCTGGAATGGCAGTTACCTGGTTAATAAGGTTAGCCGCCGTGGTTGCTACTTCCTGCTGGCCGATATATTTTCCCTGATTATTCATATAACCAATCACACTGGACTTGCTATGTAGGTCAATTGCTATGTATACTTTACTGTAGGTATTCATAAGAGGACTCCGTTGGATTTATTTAAAAGTGCAAACAGCTTAAATCTAATAAATCCAGGGCGTCCTCTTTTTTATAATACCTTAGTGCTCCTTCGTGGATCTTAGTGTAACAGCTATTACGCAAAGAAGACACTTCCGCAGGAATGCCCTACGGCAAAAGTTACTCAAAGAAACTCAAAAATCATGAACGATGAACCTGACGATATAGCGGAATCAAAACTAATCATCACCCGGGACGGTTCCCATACCGTTTATTCATCCCGCTTCGGCCAGCATTACCACAATCCAAACGGAGCTGTTGCGGAAAGCCGCTATGTCTTTTTTGAGCAAACCGGCCTGATTGAAGCTCTTAAAAATAAGAGTGAAATTACTATTCTGGAAGTAGGTTTTGGCACCGGACTGAACCTGATGCTGCTGATGGATTACTATCTCAAATTAGAATCGGATGCTCGCATCAATTATTTTTCAGTTGAAGGCTTTCCGCTCGATCCAAAAACTGGGCAAGAATTCAACTATGACGTTCATATAAATCA
>DASSAY010000129.1:0-6540 GCA_035699185.1 Balneolaceae bacterium
GAAAAAAGTGGATGGTATTTGGGTGGAAAACCAGTATCAAAGCGTAATTCTTCCTGAAAACCTTCCGGACCTTCGAAAGCGACTGGGCGGGGAAGCTATCTTGCAGCTTAAAATGACAGGTTCGGAAATGATTGAACTTAGCAGTTCAAAAGCCCGGACAGCCGCTTATTTTACAGCTATGCTTGCAGATACCATCCCGGTTTCATCCGCTGAAATATGGAAGGGAGACCGCATTTTTAAAGATACTAAACTGAAAGATGGTTATTCTTCTATCATCAGCTACTCCTTAGCCCGGCAATTAATGGCTGATCATACCGAGCAACTCATTGGCGCGGTATTGATGATGCATGGAGTCAATTATCAAATAATAGCTATAACCAAAGAGGGAGAGCAACAAGGAAATTGGATGCTCATTCCCCTCACTTCATTTGCGAATGAAGCATTAAAAGCCAGGCAGCCGCAGTTAATTGCCGTAGCTCCTAAAATTGAAATGGTGGACTCGTATAAGGCAAAAATTAAAGACTGGCTGTCCGATAATTTTGAAGACGCGGAGCATTCCTTTCGGGTGGTTACGAATGAGATGAGGCTGAAGCAAGCCAACCAGGGGATGTTGCTTTTTAAAATTATTATGGGGCTGATTACCGGTATTTCTGTTATTGTGGGAGGCATCGGCATTATGAACGTACTGTTAATTTCCGTTACCGAACGGACTTCAGAAATAGGGATTCGAAAAGCTACGGGAGCTAAAAAGGGAGATATAATTCTACAGTTTTTATCGGAATCGGTGACGGTTTCGGTATTTGGCAGTTTTTTGGGTGTACTTTTAGGCGCGGGGGTAGCTTTGCTTTCGGTGCCGGTTGTCAAGTATTTTATCGATGTGCCTTTTCAGACCAGTTTTACGGTTGAAACTTTGATTTTAATCTCATTTCTGGCTGTATTCATCGGTATTGTTTTTGGCACCTATCCTGCTGTAAGGGCCGCAAAATTGACGCCGGTTGAAGCAATTAGAAGAGAATAGTTTAATTGAGATGCAGGCCACTTTAAAAGTGAACTACATCTTTTGTGTGAAGCTCAAATTCGAATACCCTCGGCTACTTTTCGCGCTTTTTGATAGGTTTTCTCCATATCCTCGCCCAAAAGGGTGTAATGAGCCATTTTTCGTCCCGGCTTGCTGTCGAGTTTGCCATAAACGTGGAGATGTCCGTCGGGGGTTTTGAGTGAATCGGTCGCAAAATCCACCTGGGCGTCTCGTTTATCCGTACCCAGTAAATTGATCATCGCTACTGCCGGTTTTCGGAGTTCGGTTGAACCGAGTGGAAGCCCCAGAACGGCACGGACGTGATTTTCAAACTGGGAAGTGACGCAACCTTCGATCGTGTAATGGCCTGAATTGTGGGGACGTGGCGCTGATTCATTCAGCAGTATCTCACCTTTAGTTGTGAGGAAAAATTCAAAAGCAAAAATACCCTTTCCATCAATTGCTTCGGTAGCTTTCACCGCCAGTTCCTGCGCTTTTTGTTGAATTTCTTCACTCACCGGGGCCGGAGATTTCACCGCCACACAAATATGATTTTCCTGCACCGTTTCACAGCAGGGATAAACGACGTGTCCCGTTTCATTCCGCGCCACCTGCACCGCCAGTTCATGCGTAAAATCAACAAAAGCTTCTGCGATGATGTCATGCCCTTCATCACCCCCAAGCTTACCAAAAGCTGTTTTAGCTTCCTCCAAATCAGCTACCGTTTCATTTCCATAACCATCATAACCGCCCTTGGATGACTTCAGCAAGTAGGGCCAACCGTGTTCTTTACCAAAACCTGCAAGATCAGATTCTGAGGCTACAAGAGCATAAGGCGTGACCGGAATGCCGGCTTTTTCGAAGGTTTGTTTTTCAATCAGCTTGTTTTCTATAAGCGCGAAACTTTCGGGTGAAGGGTAGATAGGCGTGCCGCTTTCAGCCTGGACCTGGCTTAAAATTTCTGAACTGATGAACTCATTTTCGAGCGTTAGAATATCGCATTTATCGGCAAATTCAACCAAATCAACGACGGAATCAAACGAACCGGTTTGAGAATGGGGGGTGATGAATTCGACGGGTTCCTTTTCGGGACGATCGGAAAAAACGCCGATCTGCATACCATATCGAAATGCTTGTAATCCTGACATTCGGGCCAGTTGTCCGGCGCCTAAGAAACCAAGTTTAAAATTTGCTGAAAGGGGATTGAAGTTGCTCAAAACAGTAAAATGTATTGGGATTTTGATTGGATCAATAATAAGCAATGCTGAATTAAAAATTAAAAATGAAGAATTAAAATTTATCATTCATAATTTTTCATTTTTAATTCTTAATGATAAGAATCGTATTTTAGCGTTGAAAAAATAAGTCTATAGAAAACAAAGTAGTATCAATGGATATTGAAACGAAATTAGAGCAAGTCAGTGAACGGTTTGATGAAGTTACCGCCGAAATGAGCGATCCTTCCGTTTTTGACGATCCCGCGCGCTATACCGAGCTGACTAAAGAGCATAGCGAGTTGAAGGCGCTGGTCGAAGATTACGAAGAATGGAAAAACATCAGGAATCAGATTCAGGGGAATGATGAATTGATTGAGGATGGCGAAGATCCCGAAATTACGGAGATGGCGAAGATGGAAAACGAAGAGTTGAAACCGCGTCTCGAAAAACTGGAAGAAGAAATTAAGCTGAAGCTCATCCCTAAAGATCCCGATGATTCAAAGAATGTGATTGTAGAACTTCGGGCCGGAACGGGAGGCGATGAAGCGGCTATTTTTGTGGGTGATCTCTTCGATATGTATCGCCGTTATGCGGATAAACAGGGCTGGAAACTGAGTATCCTGAGCATCAATAATTCTGAAAAAGGCGGTTACAAAGAACTGACATTTGGGCTCGAAGGCGATGAAGTATATGGCAAGATGAAGTATGAAAGCGGCGTACATCGTGTACAACGCGTGCCTGATACCGAAACGCAGGGGCGCGTTCATACTTCGGCGGCCACCGTGGCCATTCTTCCCGAAGCCGAAGATGTGGATATCGAAATTAACTCCGCCGACCTCCGGATTGATACCTTTCGAGCCAGCGGCGCCGGTGGGCAGCACGTCAATAAAACTGATTCGGCGATACGTATCACTCATGAACCTACCGGAACCGTGGTTGAGTGCCAGCAGGAGCGGTCGCAGCATCAAAATAAAGAGACGGCTATGAAAATGCTGCGCACCAAGCTGTATGAAGTGGAGGAGGAAAAGCTGCGAAAAGAGCGTGATGCTGAACGAAGCAGCCAAATTTCAACCGGTGATCGCAGTGCTAAGATTCGCACTTATAACTATCCCCAAAGCCGCATCACTGATCATCGCATCAACCTAACGCTTTATAATCTCGAAGACATCATGAAAGGAGAGCTTGAAGAGGTTATCGAAGCGCTAAGAGTGCAGGATAATCTGGATAAACTGAATGCGATTATGGAATGATTTTAGGAGGCTGTGGCAGGAGGCAGTGGCAGTGGCAGTGGCAGGAGGCAGTATCTTTGCTCTTAGCTTTTGGGTAGGAATTTTTTGGGATTTTTAATCATAGACCCCAGCATTTTTCCTACTTCTACGTACTCAGCATATAACCCTTCATGTTCTTCAATGTTGATATACTTGCAATCTTCAGTTGTGAAGGAGCTCTGCTCCTGAACTGTTCGGGAGTACAACTCCCTCACAACTCTGATTTAGTTGCTCTTAAAGGAAATACTGCCTTCTGCCCCTGCCGCTGCCTCCTGAACTAAACCCGTGGTCCTGCTTCGATCAATTCCTTACTGGCTTTTTCTTCGAATTGCTTGAAATTTTCTTCAAACATCTCAGCCAGCTTTTTTGCTTTTTTATCGTATGCTTCTTTATCGCTCCAGGTGTTTCGGGGGATTAACACTTCATCCGGTATGCCCTGAACTTTTGCCGGGATAGCAAGCCCGAATACAGGATCATCTTCGAAATCAGCATCATCAAGATTTCCCTGAAGTGCTTCGCTTAGCATTTGCCGGGTATAGTCCAATTTCATGCGATGTCCCACGCCGTGTGGCCCGCCGGTCCAGCCGGTATTCATCAGCCATACGGTTGAGTTATGCTCGCGAATTTTTTTGGCCAGCAACTCAGCGTAAACGGTGGGATGAAGCGGCATGAAGGGAGCACCGAAACAAGCTGAAAAAGTAGCCTGGGGTTCAGTAACGCCACGTTCAGTTCCCGCAACCTTGGCTGTATAACCGCTGATAAAGTGATACATGGCCTGCTCAGGCGTCAGTTTTGAAATCGGAGGCAGTACGCCGAAAGCATCACAAGTTAAGAAAATTACATTTTTGGGATGATTCCCTGTCCCGGTATCGCTGGCATTGGGAATGTAGTAAATAGGATAGGAACAACGGGTATTCTGGGTATAGCTTACATCATCAAAAACGGGCTCGCGATCGTCGTCTAAAACTACGTTTTCGAGAATGGTACCCGGCATTTGCGTGGTGGCGTAAATCAACGGTTCGCCTTCGGGCGAGAGATTGATAGTTTTAGCATAACATCCGCCTTCGATATTGAAAACGCCGTCTTCGCTCCAGCCGTGCTCGTCATCACCAATCAAGATGCGGCTTTGATCGGATGAAAGAGTGGTTTTGCCGGTTCCTGAAAGTCCGAAGAAAACGGCAGTATCTCCATCTTCACTCATGTTGGCCGAGCAGTGCATAGCCATCACATCCTGTTGGGGCAGCAGGTAATTCATCACCCCAAAAATACCTTTTTTTACTTCGCCGGAGTAAAGCGTGCCGCCAATCAAAATGATTTTTTTATCAAAATTGACGAGAATGAAGGTTTCACTGTTGGTTCCGTCAACATCGGGATCGGCTTTGAAGTTGGGAGCCGCGAGCACGGTAAAGTCAGGTTTGTGATTTTCGAGCTCTTCTTCGGTGGGGCGAATAAACATATTATAGGCAAAAAGTCCGTGATAGGCGGCCTCACTCACCACCCGCACATTTAGTTGATACTTTTTATCCGCACCGGCGTAACAATCCCTTACATATATTTTTTTGTCGGCAAGATAATCGGTCACTTTGTCGAACAAATTATCAAACACATCTTCGTCGGTTGGCTGGTTGATTTCGCCCCAGTCGATATCATCGTGGATGGAGGGGAGATCAACGAGAAATTTATCAGAAGGAGAGCGTCCGGTATATTCGCCGGTTAGGATGCGAATGGCATAATCGTCGGTTAAAACAGCTTCTCCATTTTTAATGGCTTCTTCGTAAAGTTCGGGAGGCCTAAGGTTCCAAACGGCTTTTTCATTCTTGTCTAAATTCAGATAGTCGAGTCCAACACGGCTGCGAGGATGTGAGTTGTTACTCATTGGGAAATTAAGTTTTTAGGTTTTTTAAAATTGAAAATTTATCAAAAAGTGACGTAATCCCTGTTTAAAATCAGGAGTAAGTATAAGCATTATTTTCGGTTGATATTTGTAGTTACTACGAAAATAACAGAATAAAAAGATAAATGGTTTTCCATCTTAAATAATAATGTAATTGCAACTTTCTTTTAATAATAATAAGCATATATTTTTCACGCTAAATTATTTTAATCAGCTATTCTCAATTGCTTTGCTGATTTCCTGTATTAAAAAATCTTAATAAAGAAAACTGTAAGGAATCGCTTTTTGATGGATCTTACTTACGCATGACGATTAAACAATAATTTCATCCACAGAAATAAAAACGGAATTACTCTAATTATGAAAAATCATTTAGTCCCGGGCTTACTGGTTTTGAGCTTGAGTTTACTTTTTGCTACCTGTAAAAAAGCACCTACCCGTCCAGAACCCGATCCTGGACAAGAAGAGAATCCTATAGGTGAAACAGGGGAGGGAACAATTATATTAACCGGAACGATCAGCGCTGATAGTGTGCTTACCGATGTTTTTGCTGATCCTGAAAGAATTGATTACAAGATTGTTGACAGTCTTGCTATAGAAGCCTCCGTGACGGTCAAACAGGGCGTGGTAATTAATGCTCAAGGCATATTATTAGATATTAAAGGCAGCTTAAACTTTGAGTCGGGGGTCAGAATGCTTGGCGGAGATAACCATATTGATATTAGACAGGGATCTAAAATGCTTTTAGGCCAGCATTTCTCTCTTGATATTACCGGCAGCTTAAATATTGAGCCAGGAGGTACAATTCTTTCAGGTAAAGGTAATCTTATTTTGGTTTCCGGAACCTTGATTGCTGAAGGTACAAAAACAGATTCTGTTACATTTAGCTCTTTAGATAAAGCAGTTCATTGGAGTGGAATACTTATAGAACCTGGTGCTCAAGTTTCTATGAATTATGCAGATATCTCCTATGCGGGTGGCGAGGGAGGAGGTGCTAAAAAGATTAAATCCGCTCTTCGGATTGCCGGAGGTACAATAAGTATTGAAAACAGTCGCATACACCATAATGATGGACACGGAATTTATTTAAATGCACATAAAAAGGCGTTCATCTCCTTTTCAAATAACACTTTTGTTCATAAC
>DASSAY010000130.1:0-7913 GCA_035699185.1 Balneolaceae bacterium
CCCCCTGCGCCCCCTTCAAAGGGGGACAACATCCCATCTTCAATGGGATTTAAGAATGACAAACTTTTATCATGAATCATAACAAGAATATTTAGTTTTACAGGACTTTATTTTTCTCTTCAAAGAAGAGAAAAAAGTCCCCCTTCGAATACTATGACTTTTCTGTAACAGCAGTCATTCTAATTCCCCTTAAAATCATAGGTCTTAAGCAATCCCGTTACTTCACGAACCGGCTCCATCACCTGCTCTGCCCTTTTGCGGGCTTTTTTGCCGCCTTCTTTCAGGATGTCGCGAACCGTATCCAGGTCTTTGGCTAATTCTTTTCGTTTGGCCCTGGCTTCGGCAAAATAATCTTCGATCAGCCCCAACAACTCTTTTTTAGCATGACCGTAGCCGT
This sequence comes from Balneolaceae bacterium, assembly GCA_035699185.1. Classification (GTDB taxonomy): domain Bacteria; phylum Bacteroidota; class Rhodothermia; order Balneolales; family Balneolaceae; genus Fodinibius. Next base: position 398 of record DASSAY010000130.1, read on the forward strand.
AGCCGCCCGCTCGGTATTTTTCGGCAATCTCATTCTGTTTTCCTTCATCCGCAAACAGTTTGATCAAGGCAAAAACATTATCGTTCTCAGGATTTTTCGGCTCTTCTAATGGAGTTGAATCGGTTTGAATTGACATCACCTTTTTCTTCAAAACCTTGCCTTCATCAAAAATACCAATGGTATTGCCGTAGGATTTGCTCATCTTTTGTCCGTCAATGCCGGGAACCACAGCGACCGATTCCACAACGTATTCTTCGGGTTGCTTCAGGTACTCATCACCATAATTATGGTTGAAGCGTCCGGCCAAATCGCGGCATATTTCGACGTTCTGCTTTTGATCCTGTCCCACAGGAACGATGTCAGTGTTATACATTAAAATGTCGGCTGCCTGCAAGATGGGATAGGTGAACAGGCCAATATTGGGACTCATGCCTTTTGCCACTTTATCTTTGTATGCCACAGCTTTGTTCATTAGGCTGACGGGACAAAAAGTACCTAAAATCCATGCGAGTTCGGCATGCTGGGGGACATCACTCTGCACAAAAAAGGTACATTTATCGGGGTCGAGTCCCAATGCCAGGTAGTCGAGTGCAATGTCAATCGTATTGTCGCGGATTTCCTTGCCGTCATTGATGGAGGTGAGCGAGTGATAGTTGGCGATAAAGTAAAAGGCATCGCCTTTTTCCTGCATGTCGATATGTTGTCGAATGGCTCCAAAATAGTTGCCAAGGTGCAATTTTCCCGAAGGGGTAATGCCAGATAAAATGGTTTTCATTAACTTAATATTTAATTATCGAACGCGGATAAAAAGGATTTAACGGATCATCACAGAAATAAATAATCTGTTCCATCCGCTTTATCTGCGTTCTATTCTATTTCCAACGCCACACTGAGTGCTTCGACCAGCGCGGCGGCTTTGTTTTTTGTTTCCAAATGTTCCTTTTCAGGATCGCTATCCGCCACGATCCCTGCCCCGGCTTGGATATACACTTTCGAACCGGTAACAATCATCGTGCGGATGACAATACAGGTATCCATATTGCCGGAAAAATCGAAATATCCGACGGCACCGGCATAAGGTCCGCGTTTTGTGGGTTCCAGTTCATCAATAATTTCCATTGCCCGGATTTTTGGCGCACCGCTCACCGTCCCTGCCGGAAAACATTGCATCAGCGCATATACTGATGACTGATCCTCGGCAAGTTCACCCTTCACATCAGAAACGATATGCATCACGTGTGAATAGCGCTCAATAACCTGGTTTCGAACCGGTTCAACAGTAGCGGGTTTACAAACTCGTGAAAGATCGTTACGTCCCAGGTCAACCAGCATTACGTGCTCGGCAATTTCTTTGGGATCATTTTTCAAATCATTTTCCAATGCTAAATCTTCTTCGGGCGTTTTCCCGCGCGGACGTGTACCCGCAATGGGCAGCAACTGGGCTGTTTTATCCTGCACGCGAACCAGCACTTCGGGTGATGATCCGACCAGCGAAAAATCTTCGAATTCTAAATAAAACAGGTAAGGCGACGGATTTACCATGCGAAGTGCCCGGTAGAGCATGAAACGGTCGCCGCTGAAATCAGTCTCGAAACGCTGGGAGAGTACGACTTGGAAAATATCTCCTTCGTAAATATAACTTTTTGCCCGCTCAACAATCTGCTCAAACTTGGGCTGCTCAATATTGCTGATTATGTCAGCGGGATTGATGGAAAAAGAATCAGCAGATTTTATAGGTTGATAAACCAGTTTCTCCAATTCATCAAGACGCTGCTGGGCCAGCTCAAATTGTTCTTTTGGGTCAACCTTTTCATCATTCACAAACACCGTTTTGATAATAATTACCTGTTGTTTAACATGATCAAAGGCGAAGACTTCATCATAAAATGACCAGATTGCTTCGGGAAGCGATATGTCGGATGCGGGAATGTCCTCCAGCTTTTCAATATCCCGAACCGTATCGTAGGATGAAAAGCCTACTGCCCCACCTGTTAATCTCGGCAAATCAGGAAGTTTAGGTTCGCTATACTGAGTAGTTAACTCTTTAAGAGCGTCGAAATAAGACTGATCCAGTTGCCTGGCATCTCCATTCTTTTCAAGAGTGACTTCGGCTCCATCATACTTCAAAACCTGATAGGGATTTCGTCCCAAGAATGAATACCGCGCCAGCTGTTCCCCGCCTTCGACCGATTCCAGTAAAAACGGGTAGCAGGCATTATCCCGCAGCCGCAGAAACAGCGATACCGGCGTAAGCACATCAGCCATCAGGCGCCGGTAGACGGGAATGGCTGTGTAGTTTTTTGTCAGGTTTTGGAATTGTTTAAGCTGCATAAATCACTTTCTTAAATAACATCATCAAGCTAATCAGAGAAATATTTTTAAATATTGGTTCAAATAAAAAAACCCACTCCAGTTTCCTGCAGTGGGTTTATAAAAAAATCGTTTGGTGAAATTAAATCATAATTCTGCCACTGCCTGTATTTGTTTTATCACAGGCCACCACCAATTCAAGTTTGTGTTTGCAGAATTATTCATAACGGTTTGAAGATAGTGTCCGCTTGTTCTAAAGTCAACAAGTTATTTTTAGAACTACAAGATGCCTGGAACTAATATTCGATTGAATCTCCAAAAGCTTCATTCCAAAAAGAAATACCGCCTAAAATGATTCCTTTCAAAATAAAAGCTGAAAAGACAATCATTAACCCTACTTCTTGTCCTATTAAAATGAGCACTCCGTAAAAAAGAAACAGGCTTATTTTGCCCTTATTTTCGCGAATGGATTGCCGGTCGAATCCGGGAATTTTATCAAACGGAATGGTGCTGACCATCAGAAAGGATAAAAGCACGATAAGCGGTACCAAAACGGTATTGAGACCGAATTCGAAACCTCCGAACAGTTCTAACTGATTATAAAAAGTAAGATAAAAAGCAGAGATCATGATGGCCTGGGCAGGGATGGGAAGACCTTTAAAAAAATCCGTCCGTACTTCGGTGGCTTCAACATTATATCGCGCCAGGCGAACCGCTCCGCAAAGGGGTGGTAACGCACTCAAAATGATGCCGATAAGCGGCATTTCGCCAAGCCCAAAGGCGTAGAGAAGAAAACCGGGAGCTACGCCGAATGAAACCACATCGCTGATGGAATCCAGCTCGATTCCAAATTGACTGGTGGCATTGGAAAGGCGGGCCATGAATCCGTCGAGTGCGTCAAAAAGTCCCGCAAAAACGATGAGCCAGGCGCCGAAAAAAAGACGACCTTCAGCAATACTGATAATTGCTAAAAAACCACAAAACAGGTTCATCAGGGTGAAAAAACTGGGCACGACGATGCGGGGTATTTGCCTGCGCCTTCGCCCGGTTTTCTTTCGCCTTTTACGTCGCCGAAAGCGGTTCCATTTTTGTATGGGGTATTTCATTGTTTAGATTGAAAATCTCACTTCTACTTTATTTGTCATCCCGAACGCATGTGAGGGATCTCAAGCGTTGATGCAGCTACTACTTAGTTCAAGCGCTAAGCTTTATCGCATTTGAGATCCCTCGTCACTCAGAAAACCACTGAATTCCTCGGGATGACATTTAACATAAATATAGATTAAATTTTGATTGTAGCTAATATCGTTTCTCCGGCTACGGCTCTGTCACCTTCCGCGATGTTTATTTCTACATCAACCGGGAGTACGATATCCATTCGTGAACCGAATTTCATCATGCCAAAGCGTTCTCCGGCTTTGAGCTGATCGCCTTCTTTGATATGATAGACAATTCGTCGTGCCATAAATCCCGTGATCTGTCGAAAAAAAACTTTTGTACCGGACGGATGCTTCACCCCGAAATCGGCCCGTTCGTTAAGCTCGGAAGCGCGATGATCCCACGCCATCAAATATTTGCCGGGATGATATTTCACATATTCCAACAGTCCGCCGACAGGATTTCGATTTACATGCACATCCAACGGCGATAAAAATATGCTGATTTGTTTTGCGGGACCTTTGATATAAACATCTTCTTCTACTTCTTTAACGAGTACCACATTTCCATCTGCCGGGGATAAAATAAATTGCTCACCTTCAGTAATATCCCGGTCAGGGTCGCGAAAAAAATACAGCATAAAGACCACTAACAAAAATGCAGCAGCATAAAGTACGTAAGAAAACCAGTGGTCTAAAGAATAAGCTCCCCAACATATCAAAAAAGCCAAAATAAGGGCGGCGAATATGTTGGAATACCCGTCTCGTGCAAGCATAAAATTTAATCTTACTGTCATTCCAAACCCAATTTATTGGGTGAGGAATCTCAAAATGTTATAAAGTTTATTAATCAAATTAAGATAAAAGTTGTATCAAGGTTTGAGATCCCTCACATGCGTTCGGGATGACAGGTACTTAGTATATAACCCTAAGAACCTGTTTTTACTTATCAGAACTGACGCATGATATCGTTAAACGTCACAAATATAAAGAGCGCGATGATCAGCAAAAAGCCGATTTGCTGCAGCGCCATGCGCACTTTGGGTGATGGCTCGCGACGGGTGATGCCTTCATAAATCAGGAACATCAGGTGGCCGCCATCGAGAACGGGAATGGGAAGAATGTTCATGATGGCCAGGGTGATGCTCAGAAAAGCAGTGATGCTCCAAAAACCTATGGCGCCGGCCCGTTCAGTTGCACTTTTTGTGATATTAGCAATGGCTACAGGTCCGCCAAGACTCTCGGTAATATCTACATCACCCGAAAACATTTTGCTGAACCCCTGAATAATCCCGGTAAAAGTAGCTTCTGTTTTTTGGTACCCGATTCCGAAGGCTTCAAAAAAGCCGTAATTGAAGCGTTCAATGTTGAAGGAGTTTTCGGTAGTTGGCGCAAAAATGCCGACTTTATGTTGTTCAGTAGGCATCACGGTAAATTCCATCATCTGTCCACCTCGATTTACCGTTAAATGAAGCGAATCTTTTGAACCTTCGATGATAGAAACCACTTCCAGCCAGTGATTCACTTCTTCATTATTTATAGAAGTGATAACATCACCCGCTTTCAACCCTATTTGCTCAGCAGGACTTCCCTCCACGATATCTCTAATCCGGCTTGGGAGCGCATTAAAGCGAGTTATAAATCCTTGTTTGCCAATTTCAGTCAACAGGCTGTCTTCAACCGTAACCGTTGCCGTTTCGCCGTTTCGCAAAACGATATAGCTTAACGAAGCAACGGTCATTTCATCGGGGGCAAAGAGGTCTTCGAAATAAGCGACCTCCTTTCCGTTCACTCCAACCAGTTTATCACCGGTTTCAAAACCAACCTGATCGGCCAGTGAACCTTCAGCCACGTATATTTCGTTTACGCTGTCTAATTTTATTTTCGTATCGCCGGTACTGAACGCGATTCCGGCGTAGATGAATACAGCCAAAATCATGTTGAAAATCACTCCGGCGGTAATAACAATAATGCGTTGCCACACCGGCTTGCTCCGAAATTCCCACGGCTGGGGTTCTTCCTCGAGATGCTCGGTGTCCATGCTTTCATCAATCATGCCCGAAATCTTCACATAGCCGCCGAGCGGAGTGGCGCCAATGCAATAGTCGGTCTCGCCTTTTTTGATGCCAAAAATGCGGGGCGGAAAGCCCAGTGAGAAGCGTTCAACACGCATCCCGAATAATTTTGCCGCAAGAAAGTGCCCGAGTTCATGAAAGAACACTAAGATGAGCAGTGCTGCGGCAAAGATAGCCAGTGTTGACAGTAAACCTAAAATCCATTCCATGTGTGATACTTAAATCGTTAAAGCCAATTCCCTGGCTTCTTTATTAGTATTTTTAAGAGAGTTTAACGTAACAGCTCCCGAAATGTTGAGTTGCTCTAAACAAGACTCAATCACTTCGGGTATTTGAATATACGAAATTTCACTGTTTAGAAATCGTTCTACGGCTATTTCGTTGGCCGCATTTAAAATTGCGGGAGCAAATCCCCCGGCTTCGGCAGCTTCGTTGGCTAACCGAAGGCATGGAAACCGAACAACATCAACCGGTTCGAAGGTTAAATCGAAAGCGCTGTTCCAGTCCATTCGGGGTGAATCCAGCTCTATTCGATCGGGATAAGTCAGTGCGTATAAAATCGGTACTCTCATCGTTGGCGGACCTAATTGTGCTTTGCTCGATCCGTCGGTAAAGGTGACGATTGAATGAATGATGCTTTGCGGGTGAACCACGGCTTCGATCTTAGAAAGCGGCATATCAAACAGGAAATGCGCTTCAATAATTTCGAGCCCTTTATTCATCATCGTGGCAGAATCGATGGTAATTTTGGAGCCCATCGACCAGTTGGGATGATCAAGGGCATCATCAACCGTGATGTTTTGCATCTGTTTTTTGGTCCAGCTTCGAAAAGGCCCGCCGCTGGCTGTTATCACCAATTTTTCGATTTTCCCTGCCGGTTCGCCTACTAAACATTGAAGCATGGCACTGTGTTCAGAATCAATGGGAATAAGTGTACCCCGCTGGTTTTTAACTAAATCCATAATCAGTGAACCGCCCACGACCAGTGATTCTTTGTTCGCCAGCGCCACTTTTTTGCCTGCTTTTAAAGCTTCGACTGTGGGTTCGAATCCCGCAAAGCCGACTAAGCTATTAAGAATTACATCAGCTTCACCTAAGGTTGCCAGAGATGATAAATGTTCTTTACCCGCAATGATTTCAGTCTTTGCATACTTGATGCAATTTCTGAGCGGCTGGACAAAATCTTCATTCCCAATCAAAGCATACTGTGGCTGAAATTCATTAATCTGTTCAGCCAATTTTTGCCAACTGCTGTTACAGCAAAGGGCTACGAGCCTGAACTGATCCGGATGCTGGCGGATGATCTCCAGTGCTTGCTCGCCAATGGAACCGGTTGAACCGAGTATGACAATGTTTTGGGAATTCAAATCTGATACTTCATTTAAAAAAGAGTGTCGAAGATATAGAAAAAGAGTTAGAATGCAGAATGAAAATTGAACGTATTGCTTAGTTGTTTATCTGTATCAGCGCCATCATCCGTCCGCTGCGGTTGCCTTCTCTGCGGTATGAATAGTATTTATCAGCGTCATCAATGGTACAGGCGGGATGAATTTCAATATTCTCCTTGGGGATTTTATGCTCAAGCAGCTGCTGTTTGATGAAACCTTTTAAATTGAGATGTGGTTTCTCGTAGTTTTTATAATCCACCTGTTCATCCGGAAACTGTTCAGCCACTTCCTGCCCTACTTCAAAATTCTTTAGTGATAAACAGGGACTTACAAAAGCATGTAAATTTTCGAGCTCCGCTCCCTGTTCAACCATCATTTTGATTCCTTTGGGTACGATGTCTCCCGCCGCACCGCGCCAGCCTGCATGGAGAGCAGCAATAACTTTAGCAGATGAATCCCAAAGCAAAACAGCGGCACAATCTGCCACTTGGATGGCAAGCATTAAGCCGGGAATTCGGGTGATTAATCCATCGGTAGAAGCATAGATTCCTCCCTGTGAAACGACCTGAACACGATTGCTGTGAAC
>DASSAY010000131.1:0-3904 GCA_035699185.1 Balneolaceae bacterium
ACCTGCGCTTTATTGATATTTTTGAGTTTCTGCGAAACACTTTTTTGCTCCTGGTTCAGGTTCTCCAAGTCAATCTCGAACAGGTTACAAAGCTTCTCAGCAGCCTCATAACTTTCGGGGTGAATGGCAGTATTATCCAGCGGATTTTTGGATTCGGGAATACGCATAAATCCCGCCGATTGCTGGAACCGGAATTCACCCACTCCGGCAATTTCTTTGATTTCTTCACGGCTTGAAAATACACCTTCGGTCTCGCGGCGTTTTACAATATTTTTTGCCACCCGCCGGCTTAGTCCCGAAATATGAGCAAGCAGCGGCGCGCTGGCCGTATTCAGATTAACGCCCACCTGGTTCACGCAGCTTTCAACCACATCATCCAGCGACTGTGCCAGCTGGTTTTGATTTACATCATGCTGGTAAAGTCCCACACCAATCGACTTGGGATCGATTTTCACCAGCTCGGCCAGTGGATCAAGCACCCTTCGAGCGATGGAAATATTGCCGCGCTGGGCAGCCTGCAAATCAGGAAATTCCTCTGCTGCTATTTTTGATGCTGAATACACCGAAGCGCCGGCTTCATTAACAATCAGATAATTCAATGCTTCATCCGGATGTTTTTCTTTTCGTTTTTGAATGAATTCAGCCACGATTTGTTCAGTTTCCCGGCTGGCCGTCCCGTTTCCGATAGCAATAAGGTTCACTCCATATTTGTCGATCAGTGTTGCAAAAACATCCTCTGCTTCGGCTACTTTATTTTGGGGCGGGGTAGGATAAGTGGTCGTTCCTTCCAGATATTTGCCCGTTTCATCAACTACAGCCACTTTACAACCGGAGCGATAAGCGGGATCAATGCCCATCACCACCTTTTGATCAAGCGGCGGCTGCATCAGCAATCCGGAGAGATTGGTGGCAAAGGTTTCGATGGCGTGGGCGTCAGCTTTTTCGGTCAAACTGTTGCGCAACTCGCGTTCGAGTGAAGGAAAGAGCAGGCGTTTATAGGCATCTTCCACGGCATCCTGCAGCAGCGGAATGAAGATGCTTTGATCGTTAGTGATCACCACATCATCAATATGTTCAAGGGTGATTTCATCCCACAAATCTATATTCACAAAGAGCACATTTTCGCGCTCGCCCCGGTTAATGGCTAAAATTTGATACGGTTTTAAATACCGGACTTTCAGTGAAAAATCGTAATAGTTCTCAAAATTGGTACGCTTCTCAACAGCGGGATTTTTCTCTGTTTTGATGAGCGCATGTTCCCGGAAAATATCGCGAAGTTTTTCCCGTACCTCGGTTGATTCGTTGATCCATTCCGCCACAATATGCAGGGCTCCTTCAATGGCTTCTTCGGTTGAAGGAACTTCTTTTTCTTCATTCACAAACTTGGCGGCATATTTTGGGGGTTCGCCTTCTTCAATTTCCTGCTTCCAGATCAGTTCAGCCAAAGGCTCAAGTCCCTTTTCTTTGGCCATATCACCCTTGGTTTTCCGCTTTTTCTTATAAGGCAGATAAAGATCTTCCAGCGTTTTGAGGTCATCGCATTGCTTGATTTCCTCCTCAAGCTCTGGCGTCAGCTTTTCCTGTTCATCGATAGATTTTAAAATCGTTTTCTTGCGGTCTTCGAGCGTTTTGTAGAATTCCAGCTTATCACGTACCTCCCGAATTTGTACTTCATCCAGTCCCCCCGTAGCCTCCTGACGATAGCGCGCTAAAAAGGGGACAGTAGCGCCATCATCCATAAAATTAGCAATAGTGCTAATCTGTTTGGGTTGAAGGCTTAATTCTTTTGCTATACTACTGTAAATCTGGGAATCGGTCATGCTGGAGACTGGATCTTAGAAATTGGAAGTTAGAAAATGTTAGATTGAAACGGGCTGAAAATAAACAGCTTGTGGTAATTAGTACAATAGAATTTGGTGTTAAATTAATCTTTAAGCAAAAGGAGATATTTACTCCGGCCTTAGAAAAGGAAGGCTTTCGCTTAGGTTGAAGTGATGCAGGAGGTTGCTTAAAAGAAAAACCTGTTTGAGGCTTGCCGAGTTTTTTTCTTTTACCGTATGCCTCACTGAAACCTAAAGCCTTCTTTTTCGTAGCCCGGCGACTTTTTTGATTACTTTTTTGGTCGCTCAAAAAAGTAATAAGAACAAAAGTATATCATAATTATAGCTATTTTATTTTTATCTCCTTCTGCGATTCACGACGGAAGAAATAGCGGAGTAAATCTTTATCACTTATAATTCTTTATAAGACTCCTTATATTTCTGCGTTGCAAAGAGTAACAGAATTATAACAAGTATTAAAAACAAAGTTATGAACAGTTCCGATAGTATTTTCCTAAAACATCACAAAATTTTAGTTCTCCTATTAGGACTGCTCACATTTTTACCTTTCAACCTGCTTTACGCTCAAACTTTTGATTATCAGCCCTATCCCAAACTCGATTTTGACTTCACCAAACTCGAACTGACCCTGGGATTGCAGCCTCAAAATTTACGACTAAACGGAGCGGCTACGTATCAAATAAAAGCCAACATCAGCGGTGCCGATACCGTAGTTTTACATGCTGCTCGTTTAGACATTAGCTCTGTTTTGGTTGGTGAAAAAAAAGCCGAATTCATGCTCCACAACGATTCTCTTTTTATACCCTTGAATCAGCCATCCGAAAGGGGACAGACTTATCAGCTTTACATCCGCTACTCCGCCAGTCCGCGTTTTGGATTGCTCAAAAACGGCAACGGCACGGTCTGGACCTCCCAGCTTCCCCAATCGCAGCACCACTGGGTGCCCATTGTTGATAATCCCCAAGTCACCCTGCAAACCGCTTTGAATATTTCGGTTCCATCGGGATTCAATGTTCGCGCGACGGGACAAAAAACAGGACAAGAAGCCGCTTCGGTTGATGTCGTCACTTATCATTTTGCTACAAATCAACCCGTACCCGCATCAAGCTTGGCTTTTTCCATTGGGCAGTTTAGCCATCAGTCTACCGTTTCGGGTGATACTCAAATCAATCTGGTAATCGAAGATGCGCTAAGCGATACCGTTGATGCCCAGCTGCTCCTAAAATCAGCTTCCAACTATTTAACGCAAATTGAAGATACTTTGAAACACGATTATCCATTTGATGAACTGGACATCATCGTGCTCGAAGATCACAACTGGGAGACCCGGCAATGGGCGGCTTCAACCGTTTACCTTTACAAAAATAGGGGTGATTTGCAGGCTCAGCTGATGCGTGGAATCGCTGGTCAGTGGTTTGGGGTTTATCAAAGGGCAGGGCAGTGGAACCAGGCCGATGCCATCACCCTTTATCAAACCGTGCTGCAAGAATCCATTTCAGATTCTACAGCATTGCTTAAAATTAAGGACCAGCCACGCACTCCTTTCACCACGGCTTATGATAACTTTGGAGTGAAGCGCTGGAACCGGTGGCAGAAAGGCTTTGCCGATTGGGAAAAGGAATCACTGAAAGCAATTATTACTGAAGCCGCGGGTGAAGTGTTAGATAGCCTTTCACAAGTGATAAGTTGGAATGATTATGCCGAATACTGGTATCGAAAAAGCGGTCAGCCGTTGTTTGATGCACCCGTTTTTGCTGTTCAGAGTGAAGATACCGTTGCCAAGGCCGAGTTGAAATCAAAGCCGGAAGCTGATTCTGTTGCTTACCGGGTAGATTACTCGCTGGATGAAGCGGCCGGTGAACTTACATTAAATTTTTCATCCATAAGCGGCAGTTATGATGAGCTGACTACCCTGGCCGCTTATGAAGTTTATCCGTCTAAAACCGATACGACTGAAGTTACCTTTACCGGAGCCGAAGATTCTATCGTGCTAAAAGTTTCGCCGATGATCAGCACGTTTCGACTGGATGTCCCAAAAGATATCAAATTACGACTGGATGAAT
>DASSAY010000132.1:0-4178 GCA_035699185.1 Balneolaceae bacterium
TCAAAAGTACGCGCATCTTCGCTGATGCTTTTACCTACAAAAGTGATCGGCAGCCGCAGGGTATCCGCGTTAGCAAAATCGAACCAAACCTGGGCCAAATCTCCTTCAGAAACGACATTGGCATAGGCTGAAGGAACGCCGGTTGAAATTTTAAGCTGCTCGGTTCCGATCAACCGAACCAAGGGAGAACCGGGAGCGGCCATTTCACCCTCTTCCAGAAAAACTTCTTCAACCGTAGCACTGAAAGGAGCGTTAATCGTCGTTTTAGCAATGCTAATTTTTACGGCTTCGAGCGCAGCTTTGTTTTGCTGGTAGGTGTACTTTGCATTCAAGTAATCAATTTCCGACCCGATGCCTTCCTGTTTGTACAGCCGTTTCAGGCGCTCGTAGTTTTCCCTGGCCTGGGCGGTAACCGCCTCCAGCCGCTCACGCTCCTGAACTAACTGAGCGTCATCAATTTTAAGGATGGCTTCGCCTTTTTCAATATGATCTCCTTTCTCTACAAAATATTTTTCGATCCTACCCGAAACTTCGGATGAGATTTTCACATCACTCTCTGACTCAACCGTACCCACCAGCTTTAAATAACGGCTAAAGGGTTGAAGGGTGATGTCTTCTGTTTCCACATTCACTGTTTTTACCAGTTCATCTTCAGCGGTTTCTTGATTGCCGGAGCAGGCCGCAAAAACAGTGGTTAAAATTATTGCAATGGCTATTTTCTTCATTTTTGGTTGTAATAATTATATTTGATTGAAATAAAATCTATAAAGCACACTTGTTGTCATTTCGACTGAAGAGCGGAGGTTTTCCGCTCGAAATGGAGAAATCTCATCCATTAGATTTAGCAGATTTTTTTATAACGGATGAGATCTCTCGACTTCATCCCGATAGAAACCATCAGGATTCGAGATGACAATCCAGATACTTAAAGTTATTCGCTTACTCATTTAAATCCGGTAAATCTTTATCAACAAACGGAACCATACCCACAGCGAGATCATATCGGGCCTTGGCCGCCAGGTAATTGTACACCATTTGCGCGTAGTTGGCTTCGGCCTCACGCAATTGCAGTTCTGCATTGATCACATCCAGCTGGGAGCCTAAGCCATTTTCTAACCTCAGGCGCGCCCGTTCGTAGCCTTCCCGTGCAAGTTCTAAAGCTTCTCGTCGCGCGGGGGCCGTCTCAATAGCCTGATTCAATGCTTCGCGGGCTGATTCAATTTCATTCTTGGCTGAACGGATAGCCGCCCGCTTTTGTATCTCCAAATTTTTCTTTTCGATCTTTGCCATACTAATATTGGCAGTGCGCTCAAAGCCGTCAAAAATGGGCAGGCTAAGAGTGATGCCTATTGTTTGCGATCTTGCACGGGTATCGGGTGTGCCGAAAAACATGGGCGCGCCGGGCTGCGCTGCTGACCAGTTCAAATTATAACTGGCTGATAAAGTGGGCAAAAAGCGACTTTTAATCGCTTTAATTTTCCTTTCCTGAAGCTGGTTTTGCGTTTTCAACACTCGTATATCGCCCCTTCGGTCTGTCGCTATTTCTAACACATTGCTTTCGGTGATATATTGATAAGGCGTCATGCTGTTCACCCTTTTCAGGTTTTTATTCACTTCACTCACCGCCTGCTGACTGGTAATATGGTATTCGCTGAGATTCCCTTTAACCGAAAAATCGAGCGCCAGCGGTACGCCCAATACCATTTTTAACTCGCGGTAAGCCTGCTCAACCGCATATTTTGCTTGTGTTAGCTGCGGCTCCTGGTTGCTAAGCTGCACCTGAACCTGTAGTACGGCGTACTGATCAATCAGTCCGGCTTTCTGGCGCGCTTTATTTTCGGCGAGATTTTCCTTCAATCGTTCGACAATCGCTTTTTGTAACTGAAGCTGTTCTTCGGCTACCAAAACGTTATAATAGGACAGCCGGGTTTGGGTGACAATTTGCTGTGATGTAGCCCGTAAGCCTTCTTTCTGAACTGCTTTAAATAATTTTGAGCTGTTGATTCCGACAATGGCTTCTCCCTTAAACAGGGTTTGGTTAACCGAAATGCCGCCCCGCCAGATATTGTCCGTACCAAATTGCAGCGGAACAAGTTCTCCTTCGGGCGCATTAGGGTCGAAAAATTTTGCGGGGACAAAATTGACGGGAATTTCCAGGTTTCGCACATAGCTCATAGATCCCGTAATTTCGGGCAGCACTTCACTCCATGCCAATTGCACTTGTTCTTCGGCTGTCCTGATATTTAAGAGCGAACGTTTAACTTCCGGGTTGTTAGCAAGCGCTATCTGAATAGCCTCCGATAGTTTTAATACTTTGTTACCGGCTACGGCATCAATAGAACCTTCCGTTTCTTGTGCCTCTGAAGGCAGGCTAAATAATAGAATACCGAGGATTAAAGGGGCTACAGCTTTTGTACAAACTGCAGATGAAAATCTAAACATAGCTGAGGTAATTCTTGTTTTGTGATGATGTTTTATCAAGAGTGAAGTGAGCTGTACGAGATCATTCTTGGGTTGTTTCAACTTTTTTATGACTGTCGGTCATTTCTTTCTTTCGGGCTTTTTCTGTAGCAATTCCGGTTCCTATCAGCTTTAAAAAGTTTTCAAATAACGAGTCTACCGGTATTTCCATTTCATCCAGCATTTTAAAATAATGTCCCACTTCTTTCATATGGCTTACTGTAGTAATTCCACGAGTACTTGACCAAATAAGCACTGCCAGTTCTCTGGGATCGTAGCTGTCATCAATAGTACCGTCTTGCATGCCTATCTGTAAAGCCCGGGCCATCAGGTTTAACGCTTTGCACCGGTTAGCCTCACAGATCTGCGCAAATTCACTTTTTTGCAGCTCCTCAAGGTCATTAATCGACTCATAATGTATAAAAGCCTTAAAATAGCCGGAGTTATTGCGAACAAAATCCAGGTAGGTTTCACCGATTAAGCGGATGAGTTCAATACCTGTATGGTTGCCGGAAAATACTTTAACAAAACGGCTGTTTAAGAGATCCGATCCGCGCCGGGCTATCGCCATATAAAGTTCATTCTTATTCTTAAAATACAGGTAGAGCGTACCCTTGCTGACTTCCGCTTTTTCAGCTATTTCTTCCATAGTAGCCTGTTCTATACCCTTGGTAAAAATAACCTCTTCGGCCGCATCTAAAATGTTATTTTGGCGGCGTTCCTTTTCGCGTGCTTTTCTATCTGATATTCCCATGGTATTACTAATAAATGACTGACGGTCATTAATTGACCAAAAGTTAAGGTTTCTTAAAACGGCAAACAATTATTTTTGTTATAAAAGTTTTCTATGAAGACTATCAATAATTGATTGAAAGGTTTTCTCAAATAAACCATACCTTCATCCACTTGTGATCTTGACTAAACCTAAAACTGCAGGACATTGCGTTTCTCCAAAAAATCAATTGTAGAACTTTCTCTTCTTCTTGTTGCTATTATTTGGGGATTAAACCTTTCAGTCATCAAAACCAGTCTTGCCGAACTTAAAGCGTTCCCTTTTAACGCCCTGCGGTTTATTTTCGCCACCATGTTGATGTGGGCTGTTCTGCTTTGGAGAGGACAACAGTTCACCATACCTAAAAAAGACTGGCTGCCCCTTTTGGGTTTGGCCTTGCTTGGAAATCTTATTTATCAGGTGTTGTTCATTATTGGAGTCGATTTTACGCAAGCGGCAAATGCGGCCGTAATGCTGGGCACGATTCCCGTTTGGGTAGCTATCTTTTCACACTTTGGGGGCTTTGAGAAATTAAATGCCTATAAAAGCATAGGCGTTACTTTTGCTTTTCTGGGTATCGTAATTATTATGGTGGGTGGTAAACAGGTATTTTCTTTTACTTCAAATACCGTGAAGGGTGATCTGATGATCATTCTTGCAGCTATGGTATTTGCAGGTTATACCATTCTTTCCAAATCATTTTTAAAACGGTATACGCCTATACAATTTACTACTATTATGACCACCATAGGCTGTATTGTACTTGTAATAATCGGCCTGCCCGGTTTAATGCAAATGGACTGGGAATCGGTTTCGTTTGTTGCTTATGGCGGTGCGCTTTATAGCGGTTTGCTGGCCATCGGTGCCGCCTTCTTAATCTGGAATTACGGGCTGCAAACGGTAGGTGCGGTTTATACTTCAACCTTTCAAAACCTGGTGCCGGTAC
>DASSAY010000133.1:0-6770 GCA_035699185.1 Balneolaceae bacterium
CTGCTCCGAAACGTCCAGCTTTTCACCGATTTTATTGATAGCGATGAGCGCGTCCTCAATCGTTTCAATCTCGGTTAGTTCAACATCAAAATCATTGGCCAGAGCTTCAATATCTTCTCGCCGGTTTTCTTCTTTATTGGCGATGATGAGATCGGGCGCGGCATCATAAATCTTATCCAGCCGCGGATTTTTTGTTCCTCCTGTAATCGGAATTTCCTGAACTTCATCTTTCGGATGAACGCAAAACCGTGTTCGTCCCACAATTCGATCACTCAAGCCCAAATCAATAAGTAATTCCGTAAGGCTGGGTACCAGGCTGATTATGTGATGGTAACTTGACATTTATTAGAGTTAATTTGATGAAGACATAAACTTAGATAGATGTTTCACAAAGGTACGCAAAGCAGGCACGAAGATACACAAAGAAGACTTCGTGAAATTTTGCGCTTCTTTGAGAATCTTAGCGCAATAGCTACTGAACTTTCAAAATCGTTTCACAATCGATTTTACCTGCTGCCCGTAGCTGCCGCCGAACAAGTTGGTGTGCACCAGCAATGGATATAAATTGTAAACATCCTTCCGTTTCGAAAACCCGGTTTGCAGGGGATAAACCGATTCGTAAGCCCGGTAAAATTCACTTGGAAAACCACCGAATAAATGAGTAAAAGCTAATTCAATCTCCCGAAGCCCGTAATAAACAGCGGGATCGTAAACAGCAGCTTTTCCTGTTTCGTCATAAAAATAATTTCCGCTCCATAAATCGCCGTGGATCAGGCTCGGCAGCTCTTCGGGAAAAATTTCCGGCAGCAGTTTGTACAGTGATTCAAAATGAGCAATTGTCTCTTCTCCCAGCTTTTTCGAATCTGTTGCCATTTTTAATTGTGGCTGTATCCGTGCATCAATAAAAAAATCCACCCAGTTTTTGTGCCACGTGTTCGCCTGCGGCAGACGCCCGATATAATTGTCATACTCAAGCCCAAACTGCTTTTTGTGATGCCTGTGCAATTCAGCCAAAGCCTCTCCAAACGTTGATGCCGAATCCGGTTTTGGTTGTCCACGGGTGATGAATTCCTGCACCAAAAATCCAATGCCTGCTTTCGTTTCACCCGTAGCAAAAACTATGGGAATGCTCAGCCCGGTACCAGCTGATTTCAACAGTTTAAGTCCCTGTTCTTCTTTCGAAAACATCTCCGCACCGGCCGTCCGGTTCCACTTTAAAAAGCAGCTTTGCCCGTCATCAAGCCTAATTTTAGCTGCTTCATTGATGCTACCGCCCGAAACACTTTGCACCGCTTTAATATTCTTACTTAAAGATTGCTGAACCTGTTGGCGGACTTCATCAGGAATCATTTCACTTCTGAATATGGGTTTCGAGTTCATCAAGCAAGTGCTCGCAGCTCCGTTTCACGATTTTAAAGACGTTTTCGAAGCCTTCGCGTCCACCGGCATAAGGGTCGGGCACTTCCCCGTGTTCGGGATCAGGGTCAAATGCTCGCAGCGGACGCACTTTTTGTCCGTGCTTGTCATTAGTCAGGCGATTAATATTGGCCAGATTTTGGTTATCCATGGCGAGGATCAAATCAAAATAATCCAGGTCGAAAGTTTTGAATTGCCGGGCTTTGGAATGAAGGGTGATGCCGTATTTATTCGCGGTGCGCTGGCTGTTTTGATTGGCTGACTGCCCGGAGTGATAAGCCGAAGTGCCCGCCGAATCGACTTCAAAATAAGCTTGCAGTCCGCGTTCATTCACCAAATGCTGAAAAATTCCCTCAGCCGTAGGGCTCCGGCAGATATTGCCAAGGCAGACAAAACAGATTTTAAAGGGATTTTCCGTTGTTATATCAGTTTCAATAGTCAAATTCATTTTAAAACGTTACGTTTAATGGAAAACTTAACATGTCATTCCGAACCCCAATTTATTGGGTGAGGAATCTCAAATGCAATAAAGGAATATGCTCAATTAAAGAACAAACAGTATCAGCGCTTGAGATCCCTCTCCCGAAACTGGGTTTTCATGAATATTGAAAATAAAAACTATTCTGCCATCATAAAACGGAAAGTATATTTAGTTCCTACCTTATTTTCTAACTGCATAGAAGCCTCAAGCTGCTGGGACAGAATATCGATTAGCTGTAATCCGAGGCTTTCAGCTGCCTTATTTTCATCCGGTTCTCCAATGCCATTGCCATCATCAGCAATGCAAAGAGTTACTTCATTATTTTCTTTTTGTGTCAAAGAGATCCGTATTGTCCCCCTTTTTTTGCCTATAAAAGCATATTTGAATGCATTAACTAAAATTTCATTTAACAGCAGCGCCATGGGAATAGCTTTTTTGATACCTAAAGCCACAGAGTCTACTTGAATATCGATCTTATACTTTTCCGGTTCTTCCTCAAAAGACCGATGTACTGTTTGGCTAAATTCGCGGATGTATTCATCCATTCGAATTTTTGAAAAGGTTTCTGTGTGGTATAATCGTTCGTGAATTTTCGCCATTGAATAAATGCGTGATATTGCACTTTCGAGGTATTCTGCGGCAATGGCGTTATCAACAGATGATTTTTGAAGTTGCAGCAATCCTGTGATAAGGGCCAGGTTATTTTTTACGCGGTCATGAATTTCTGAAAGCAGGTGAGTCTTTTCTTCAAGCTGATCTTTAATTTTCTGTTCAGCATATTTTTTATAGGATATGTCTTCAGCAATACCGAAAACGCCGGTAATATTATTATCTACATAAATGGGTAACAGCGTAAGGTGAATATGTAACTTGTGGCCTTCTTTGTCGTTCCAGATGATTTCATCATTCTGATATTTTCCTGCTGCCGTTTTTTTAATTAAGTCGTGAAAATGGACGGTATGATTTTTTGAAATCAATTGATCAATGCCCATATCCGAAATTTCCGCTGAACTATAGCCGGTTAGGAGCGCCAGGGATTTGTTTCCCGCCAAAAATTCACCCGAAGGAAGCATCTGAAATACTCCAAAAGGGTTATGTTCAAACAACGATTTATAACGCTGATTGCTTACTTCAATCGCCCGGCGCCATGTTTTGATACTTTTTAAAAAGCGTAATGCCAGGAAAGAACCTGTGGCCAGTAAAATGATACCGAGCATGGAAGAAATCCACCAAATTATTCTATTTAGAAGAGAAGTTCCCGAAGATAAGGAAGCCGCCAGTTTGTACTGCTCTTTTGTAAGCTGCCGGTCAAGCCATTTAATCCTGTCGATTTGCTGCTCTTGTTCAGCTACAGAGAAATCATTCAATGCAATTTCTTGTTGCATGATGCCCGCTATTTTCCGCAGCTCATCAACCAGTCGATCCGATTCTACCCAGTGCCCAATAGCATCTTTAAAATCGGGGAATGTATGGAATCGCTCAAAGGCAGTAATCATGATGCCAATATTTGCCGGTACCGTTTTGGCTTTTAGCAAATGTTGATATACAATTTCTTCATCGGTTGAACGCTTAAATAATTCCTTTCGAGCGCTCCTCGCGTTATCAATAATCCCCAGAGATTTATAGAATTGTTGAAGATAAACGGGCTCTTGCAGCTGAGCATACTGGACCAGCTGAAAAACAGCTTCCTTTCGCCTTTCGGTGTAATTAGATTGAAGCGTACTGTATGCACGTAATGCCGATAAGGTATTGGTAGCTATGATTATACTAACTACAAGACATATCCCGAGTATGATAAATATCGACAGAATACCAACCATTTTGCGATCCAGGTTGATACGCTTCGATGTATCATGTTCTTTTATTTTAGCCATAAAAAGCAGCAATCATCAATTGAGGTCAATGTAAAGGAACCATTATAAACAAATAATCGAGATAGTTTTCATCTTTACGATTAGATTTTTCTAAAGTATGCCTTAAAATGTTAATACTTTTAGAGGAAGGGCAAATTGCTCTCCTACTTTACCATTAACCAATTGAGCCACTATTCTTAGGAATTTGGCAACAATATAAAACTCAGTCGCAAAATGTGAATTGATGCGTTAAGAGTCGTATATTTGGTGCTCGTTTATTTTGATTAGTGAATAATTTTCAAGTAATTAGCTGCCCTAAAGTCGGCAAAAAGTGGTATATTTAGAACTTTATAAAAAGCCAGTTGAGTATCAAAATCGGCCTTATGAGTAAAAAGTTTGAAGAAGTACGACAATTAAATTTTTCGAAGATTGAAGTTGAAACCCTGAAGTGGTGGAGAAAAAATAATATTTTCGAAAAAAGCGTTTCCACTCGCGAGGACGGCATTCCCTTCACTTTTTATGAAGGACCGCCCACAGCGAACGGCAAACCGGGCATTCATCATGTGATGGCACGAACGGTCAAAGATTTATTTTGCCGATATAAAACGTTGAAAGGCTTCCGGGTTGAACGGAAAGGCGGATGGGATACGCATGGACTACCCGTAGAAATTGAAGTAGAAAAAGAACTGGGGCTCGAAGGACGTGAGCAGGTTGAAGAGTTTGGCGTTGCTGAGTACAATGCAAAATGCCGCAACAGCGTGCTGAAATACAAAGACCTGTGGGATAAACTTACCCGGCGCATGGCTTACTGGGTTGATTTGAAAGAGCCTTACATCACTTTTCATAATGATTATATTGAATCCGTTTGGTGGGCCTTCAAAACACTGTACGAAAAAGGACTGGTTTATCAGGGATACAAAATTCAGTGGTACTCGCCGGGCAGCAATACGGTGCTGTCATCGCACGAAGTAAGCCTGGGTTACGAAGAAGTGCAGGATCCTTCCGTCTTTGTAAAATTCAAGCTTGATTCCGCCGACGATGTTTATTTTCTGGCCTGGACAACCACGCCGTGGACCATCATCTCAAATATGGCGCTGGCCGTAAACCCCGCTCTGGATTATGCCAAAATCAAACTTTCCGAAGACGGCATAGCCGAGTATTACATCGTTGCTAAAGACTGCATCGAAGGCGTAATTGACCATGAATACGAGATCGTCGAAGAATACAAAGGCGAAGATTTACTGGGCCTGACTTATGAACCTGTCTTTGATTATGCTCTTGAAAAATACGACAAATCAGAGGCCTGGCGTGTCATTCCCGCCGATTATGTAACGACCGAAGAAGGTACCGGCGTAGTTCACACCGCTCCGGCTTTTGGCGCTGATGACTTCGCTTCATGCCAAAAAGCAGGCATTCCTATGTTTAATCCCATCGACCTGGAAGGACGATTTACGGATGCCGTGCCTGAATTTCAGGGTGAATGGTTTAAAGATGCGGACAAAGAAATTTCCCGGGCCATCAAGGATAAAAACCTGATGTACAAGCACGAAACGGTTATCCATAATTATCCTTTCGACTGGCGTAAGGGCACTCCGTTGATGTCGTACCCGGTTGAATCGTGGTTCGTCAAAACCACCGATGTGAAGGATAAAATGGTCAGTTTCAACAAAGAAATTAACTGGAAACCGGAAAGTACCGGAACCGGACGATTCGGTACCTGGCTTGAAAACAATGTCGACTGGGCCATCTCTCGTCAGCGTTACTGGGGGTCGCCCATTCCGCTCTGGATAAGTGATAAAAATCCGGAACATATTGAGGTGATCGGCAGTATTGATGAGTTGAAGAAAAAGGCAGGCCTTTCGGATGATGAAGCCCTCGACCTGCACCGGCCTTTCATTGATGAAATTACCTGGGAAGGTCCCGACGGCGGAACGATGCGTCGCATTCCTGATTTGCTGGATGTTTGGTTTGATTCGGGTTCTATGCCTTTCGCTCAATGGCACTATCCGTTTGAAAATAAGGATAAGTTTAAAGCTAATTTTCCGGCTGATTTTATTGCCGAAGGCGTCGATCAAACCCGCGGCTGGTTTTACACTTTGCATGCACTTGGTACGATGCTTTTTAATCAGCCCGCCTACAAAAACGTGGTTTCAAACGGCCTCGTGCTGGATGAAAACGGCAACAAAATGAGTAAGTCGAAAGGCAATGCCGTTGAGCCCTTTGAGGTCATCCAGGAATACGGAGCCGATACCGTGCGCTGGTACATGATGAGCAATTCATCACCCTGGGAAAACCTGAAATTCAGTGAAACCGGCCTTCAGGAAACGCAGCGCAAGTTCTTTAATACCATCGTGAATACTTATTCATTCTTCGCAATGTATGCGAATATCGATGGGTTCAATTATTCGGGCGCTAAGCTCCCTTGCCTCGATCGCACCGAAATGGATCGCTGGGTGATCTCTCGCCTTAACACCACTGTTAAGCTGGTAGATGAATACCTGGATGAATACGAGCCGACTAAAGCAGCTCGCGCGATAGAGGAGTTTGTTGAAGAATTAAGCAATTGGTATGTGCGCCGAAACCGCCGTCGTTTCTGGAAAGAAGGCAAAAGCCTGAGCAAAACGGCAGCTTATCAAACACTGTATGAATGTTTGGTGAGCCTGGCAAAATTGATCAGCCCCATTGCGCCCTTTTTGGGTGAATGGCTGTATCAGCGGTTGAATGAGGTGACAGGCCGGGATGAAGAATCCGTTCATATTTCATTCTACCCGACGGTTGAAGAAACCGCCATTGACAAACAGCTTGAGCACCGGATGAAGTTAGCGCGGCAAATTTCATCCATGGTCTTGAGCCTGCGTAACAAGATTGAAATCAACGTGCGCCAGCCGCTGTCTCGCATCATTCTGCCCGTTGATGATGAGAAGGAGCTGGAGGCAATTGAGTCGGTTGAGGAAATTATTTTGGATGAAGTTAATGTTAAGAAAATTGAATTTGTTGATGACGATTCGGGTATTGTTCAC
>DASSAY010000134.1:0-3011 GCA_035699185.1 Balneolaceae bacterium
GCGCTCGATAAGATACTGAGCCAGGAATTTAACTTTGAAAGCTCGTTCATGAATCGACATCACCCGAAGCTTTGGCCCGCCCACTTCACGCGCATATTTACAGGCCGACTTATAATCCAAATCGGCTTCCAGCATTTGCGCAACAGGTTCACCCGTTACCGCACTGATGAGGTCAGTTTCTTTGCCTTCATCAATCCATTCACCTTTGATGTAACTTTTTACTTTCATAATTGCATACAGATTTAAAGTGATTATGCTGATAGCACAGATTAAAAAATCAGTGAAAATCTGTTTAATCTTCTAATCAGCGCTCCGTTTTCCCCACGTTTCATACTTCACCGACTGATCAACCCGCCCTTCAGACTCCTCCCGCAACGGTTCGCATTCTTTTAAGGATTGGTGAAGTTGTCCCGGCAGCTGTTGGTATAATTTTGTGCCTTCGGTTTTCCATTGGATCATTTCATCAGAAACATCCTTTACTACTTTTGCGGGATTTCCAACCACTACTTTTCGGTTGGGGATTTCCATGCCTTCGGGCACAAAAGTCAGGGCTCCTATGATGCATTCATCACCCAGTTCCACCCGGTCCATCACTACGGCGTTCATTCCCACTAAGCAATTTCTCCCAATGTGAGCGCCGTGAATGATGGCTCCGTGGCCAATATGCGCATCTTCTTCAAGAACAACGGTTACGCCCGGAAACATGTGAATAGTGCAATTTTCCTGAACATTGCAGCCATCTTTGATCACAATCTTCCCCCAGTCGCCGCGAATAGCCGCACCGGGAGCAATATACACATCTTTGCCGATCACCACATTGCCCGTTACAGCTGCTTGTGGATGAACCAAAGCACTTTTGTGAATTACTGGTTTGTATCCATCAAATTCATAAGTAGCCATATTTGGAAAAATTCTAAATTCGAATGTTCAAAATCCAAAAACGATAAGTTTCGAATTTTGGTCATTCGGATTTTGTGCTTTCAGTTTATTTTAATTTCATGTTCGTTCCAAAATAACGGCCATTCCTTGGCCTACGCCCACGCAAAGGGTACAAAGAGCAAACTTCTTATCCTGTTCGTGGAGTTCAATGGCAGCGGTTTGAAGCAGTCGAGCACCGGACATTCCGAGAGGATGTCCTAAAGCAATAGCACCGCCATTGGGGTTGACGCGCTCATCGTCATCATCAATACCAAGTTCACGAAGTACGGCCAGACTTTGAGCGGCGAAAGCTTCATTGAGCTCGATGATGTCCATTTGATCTAATGATAAACCCGTTCGGTCAAGCACTTTTCGGGTGGCATCAACAGGCCCCATACCCATAATTCGTGGTTCAACTCCCGCTACAGCTGATGCCACTATTCGTGCTGTAGGTTCTAAATTAAAATCTTTGATGGCTGAATCTCCTGCTATAAGCATTGCGCAAGCGCCGTCATTAAGTCCGCTGGCGTTGCCGGGAGTTACGGAACCATTTTCTCGAAAAACAGCAGGCAGTTTGCTTAAAATATCAACCGTAGTATCGGGACGAATGAATTCATCCTTTTCAAAAATGATAGGTTCACTTTTTCGTTGGGGAATTTCAACCGGCATGATTTCTTTTGCCATTCGTCCGTTCTCGGTAGCACGTGCCGCTTTCTGTTGCGAGTTTGCCGCGAATTTATCCTGATCTTCGCGACTCACTCCATATTTTTCAACGATGTTTTCGGCTGTTTCACCCATCGCTTCGCTTCCATATTGTTTGTCCATTTTAGGATTCACAAAGCGCCAGCCAAAAGTAGTGTCATGCATCTCGTTTGTACCTGAATAGGGACGAGAGCCTTTACCCAAAACCATCGGTCCGCGGGTCATATGTTCCATTCCTCCGGCGATAAAAAGATCTCCTTCTTCAACTTTAATCGATTTGTAAGCCATAACGGCGCTGCTCATTCCAGAGGCGCAGAGGCGATTTACCGTTTCGCCCGGAACCGAAGGTGGAAGTCCCGCCAGTAGTGCAGCCATTCGTGCCACATTGCGGTTATCTTCTCCCGCCTGATTCGCGCATCCCAGAATCACATCTTCAATCCGAGTGGGATCAATATTCTGATTTCGATTCATCAATTCCTTGATGGGCAGGGCAGCCAAATCATCAGCCCGGATGGGAGAAAGTGCTCCCCGCAGTTTGCCGATGGGCGTTCGAATGGCATCAATAATGTAAGCTTGAGACATTGTGGTATTCGTTATGAGCCGTGAGTCTTGAGTCATGAGTGCTCAAGACTCACAACTCAGGACTCATGACTATTATTAAAAATGTTGTTCTTTGGTTCTGAAAACGGTGCCGCGAAAAACGGATACTTGTTCATCATTTTGATTTATAATTTCAACATTATAAACCGCGATACGATTTCCGAGGCTTAATTCTTCGGTAGTAGCTGTAAGCTCATCGCCGGCATTTACTTTTCGAGTGAATGAAATATTATTTTCTAAAGCCAGGGCCACACGTCCATAGCTGTTTGAAGCAAAAGCCAGCGCACTGTCGGCCAGTGAAAAAGCGATGCCGCCATGAGAGACATTAAATCCATTGGTCATTTCTGGACGAACATTCATCTGCAATTTAGCAAATCCCGGTTTTATATCGAGAACTTCAATACCCAGCCACTGGCTGAAGGCATCATCAGCCAGCATTTTTTCGACTACTTTTTCGGCAAGTTCTTGTTTTTTCATTCTGAAGAATTCAGGAGTCAGGAGTCAGTTTACCTTCTGAATTCTGGCTTCTTTATTCTGATTACTGATATTAATAAAAAGTTTCGTTATTTCGGGTCATTCGTTTTAGCAATGGATTCGGACGGTAGCGATCTTCACCGTATTCTGCTTGAAGAGCTTCGAGTCGTTCTAAAACTTCAGACAGCCCAATTTTATCCGCCCACTTTAGCAATCCTCTTGGATAATTTACGCCTTTGGTCATGGCTAAATCTACATCTTTTTTCGTGGCTACATTCATGAATACAGCGTCTGCTGCTTCGTTGATGAGCATGGCT
>DASSAY010000135.1:0-5986 GCA_035699185.1 Balneolaceae bacterium
TCCTCGCTCAACCACCACGACCTCTGGTCGCTGCGCGGCGTGGGTCTGAAGGAGGAGCAGCTGCCATGAAATCCTTGCCCGGCTAAAACAAGGGCAGCATATCCATCATTACGAAACCGTTCGAAAGCGAAAAGACGGGCATCATCTCGTTGTTTCATTAACCATATCACCCATTCGGGACAATACAGGCCACATTATCTGGGCATCGAAAGTTGCGCGTGACATTAGTCGGCAGAAGAAAGCCGAGGCCCGGCTGCATAAGAGCGAAAAGCATTTTCGCTTAGCCACCCAAATAGCCCGGATTGGCATCTGGAGCTATGATTTAGAAACAAATAAGTTTCATTTTGATGAGTCAATGCGTGCTATTTGGGGAATAGATTCATCCGAAACCACTTTCTTTTTTACGGAAATCATCAACCGTATTCATCCCGATTACCGCCAGAAGGTAGGCCGTGCTGTTGAAAGGGTTCTTGATCCTGCCAATACTGATGACGAGTATGCGGTGGAGTACGCGATAATCGGGGATGACGGCAATATGCATTGGGTAGCTGCTAACGGCGTGGCCCAATTCAACGGTGAAGGAAAGATGCGCAAACCGGTCAACTTTTTTGGTACCTCCCGTGACATCACTAAAAGAAAGCAGGATCAGAAGGATCTGATTGACCTGAAAAATAAACTGGACAATGAGCTGGCCCTGATGACCCGTCTGCATGAGCTGAGCCTGCGGCTTACATCTGCCACCGAACTCCGGGCGATGCTGCAGGAAATTTTAGATGCTTCGGTGGAGCTTCAGCAGGCAGATTTTGGAAGCCTGCAACTGTATGATGAGGAAACTGAATCGCTTAAATTGTTTACCTGTAAGGGTTTTAGTCCCGAATTTGAGAAGGTATTTGCCGATGCGAAAGGTATGGGTTCAGTTTGTGAAAGAGCCCTGGAAGAAGGCCGGCGAATTATTGTGGAGGATTTAAATACCGATACCCGGTTTGAAAATATTCGGGAGATTGCCCATCATTTCGGTTTTCAGGCGGTTCAGTCTACCCCGCTTTATAACCGATCCGGGGATCCCATGGGCGTGCTTTCCACCCATTTTAAAGAGCCGCACCGCCCTTCAAGGCGGGAACTGCGGGTTACCGATCTTTATGCTCACCAGGCGGCTGATATGATTGATCTCAAGCTCATCGAAGAACGACTGCGGACCAGCGAAGAAAGGCTTAAGTCACTGAATGAAACACTTGAGGAACGGGTAGAAGAGCGCACATCATCCCTGATTTCCTATCAAAATCAGCTGCGCTCGCTGGTAGGTCAGTTAAGCAAGGCCGAGGAGCAGGAACGCCAGCGGTTGGCAAGCGACCTGCACGATAACCTGGGACAGCTTTTGGCGGTTATAAAAATGAATATTGGGGTGCTGAAGAAAGATGATCAGGAAAAAGAAATAGAAGGAGTAATGGAACTGGTGGATGATGCCATCACCTATACTCGTCAGCTTATGAGCGATCTTAAGCCACCGCCTTCACTCGACAATGAAGATTTAAAAACGGCCGTGGAGTGGGTGGCCCGAAAGATGAAAAAGCACGATCTGGATGTTTCTGTCAAAGATGACGGTAAGTCTAAACCGCTTAGCGAAGAAATACGTTCAACTCTTTTGCGCTCGATACGCGAAATGCTTTTTAATGTGGTGAAACATGCCGGAGTAGATCATGCGCAGGTGTGTTTATCACGCGTAAAAGGTGGGATACGGGCAACGGTAGAAGATAAAGGCGGTGGCTTTGATGTGGATGAGGCCGGGTCATCCGAATCATTGGAGGGAGGTTTTGGCCTTTTCAATATTCGCGAGCGAATAAACCTGCTTGAAGGTGATCTCGACATAGAATCGGAACCGGGGGAAGGCACGAAAGTAAAGATAACGCTTCCGGTTCTTGAAACGGGTGAAGGGGGCGCCAAAGGCGCCGCTACGCAAACGCAAACGCAAACGCAAACGCAAACGCAAACGCAAACGCACCAAAAAATAAAAGTGCTGCTGGTTGATGATCATCAAATAATGCGCGACGGGCTTCGAAAAATTATTAATGAAGAAGCTGATTTAACGGTAGCGGGAGAGGCCGATAATGGCCGGCAAGCAGTGGAAATGACGAGAAAAATTCATCCCGATGTGATTGTTATGGATGTGAATATGCCTGGAATGAATGGTATACAAGCGACCCAAAAAATTAAAAAAGAATTTGCGAATATTCATGTTATCGCCCTTTCATTTCATGATAAGAAAGATGTTGCCCGCGAAATGCGAAAGGCGGGGGCATCGGCCTACCTTACGAAATCAGATGCTTTCGAAACTCTTTGCGCCACCATCCGAAGCGAAGCGGCGGGAATATTGAACTGAAATCAATTTCCCTCATCGTGCATCTGGGTTTGATGCCCGATGAATGAAGAAGGCTGCTATTATCTGAATCCGAAATCCCCCTGCGCCCCCTTTGTAAAGGGGGAGATCCTTGCTGCTTTTGAGGTGCTTGTCTTAGTTATAGTTTGAGGATGGGTTTATGGATTTTTATAAAAAACCTGCTGTGAGGGAGTTGCACTCCCAAACCACTGTCAAAACTTAAACCCATTTAAAATATTAAATTAGGGCAACCAACACTAAACCCAAAACTCCCCCTTTTCAAAGGGAGGGGATTTCAGTGGAAAACTTGGCAAATGAAAATAACCTTTGGCAAGGGGAAGTTCGTGCTGTTTTTGAGGTAGCGTCATGATAATAATCTCATCAAGCGACTCCGATGAGTGGGACAAGCAAAACTTAAACCCATTTAAAATCTTAAATTCGAGCACCCAACTCTAAATCCAAAAGCTCCCCCTTTCCAAAGGGGGACGGGGGGATTTTTCTTAGCCTTACTATCAAAGGCATATTTAAAATTAAGAGAACAAAAAATGTATTTCATTCCCTACAATCCCAAATTGAAAGAACGGGCAAGAGAACTACGAAAGAATAGTACCCGATTAGAAATTAAGCTTTGGCAAGAGCTAAGAGGAGGAAAACTGGGCTACACCTTTAACCGCCAAAAACCTTTGGATGAATACATTGTCGATTTCTATTGTAAAGAACTTAAACTGGTTATCGAAGTTGATGGAGACAGCCATAATGGTAAACAAGCTTACGACCGGAGGCGGCAACAGAAATTAGAGTCTTTCGGGTTGAAAGTAATTCGGTTTTATGACGACGAGGTGATGAAGAATATTGATGGCGTTGTGTGGGCGATTCAAAATGTAATGAGGGAGCTGGAATCGAAGATGTAGCTGGTTTATAATTAGTAGGGAAATCCCCCTGCACCCCCTTTGGAAAGGGGGAATCTTGCTGTTTTTGAGGTTCCTGTCCTGGTTATTTTTTAAAGGTGAGATTGGGATTTGTGGAAATTTTCTAAAAAGAGGGATAAAAGTCCCCCTTGGCGAAGGGGGATTTAGGGGGATTGAAAGTTTGCAGCCTTTTTAATGCAGTTCAAAATTTATTTCGAAGAAGCAACTTAAAAAAGCTTGTTAAAACTTAATCTCAAAATTCGAGTAACCCATTCTAAACCCAAAACTCCCCCTTTCTAAAGGGGGGCGGGGGATTTTAGTGGAAGACTCGGAAATGAGAATAATCTTTGAAAAGAGGAAAGTTCTTGCTGTTTTTGAGGGCCTTGCCTTGGTTATAAGTTTATGATTGGAATTGAATTTTCTATAGGCGGCTTCCCTGCCATAGTCCCTGCTGTGAGGGAGTTGCACTTCCGAACCTTTGAAACACTTACCAAAACTTTAAATCCATTTAAAATCTTAAATTCGAGCATCCAACTCTAAACCCAAAAACTCCCCCTTTCTAAAGGGGGAGTTCCCTTAAGAGTTCTTGCCCTGGCTCTCGAAAAATTGCAAGACGGCAAGATGCACGTCCTACAATACTAACTCATCCCTTGCTATCGACGGTATTAAATACTTTTAACTATGGGAACATTCGCATTCATAGAGCCTATGAGAAGGGTACATAGGAGCTATGTTACGAATCCATAGGCCGTATGCATAAGCAGCATAAGGGCCTATGAATAAGAATAATAGGCCCCATGGATTTGATTATTCAACATGCCAAAAAGGCTTTTATAGCTCAATATTAAGGCCGAGAAGCTTACCCCCCTGGCGCAAGCTTCCGGAGGTTCAAGTGGCACGTTCGCAGCAGTTTAGAGTGGCATCAAAGATAATTGATTTACTAAAAGATTTTTATTTTCATTACTATAATGCAAAAACAATAATTATATTCTTTATCAGTTATATGCAAGAAAATGTGGATGTATGAGCTATTGCGGCATTCAGTTTGTTTTATAACGCTTAAGTGGCGTATAAACAAAAGGTCGGCGAACAAGTCCGCAGCTTTTCAAAAACACCTGTTCGTTTAGCCAATCTGCAAGCCGTAAAACGTTAATCAAAATTATTTTTATGGTTAATGATACCAAAGAGAGTTTGACGGAAGGCCTCGAAATCAACGGTCACCGGAAAGAAGACAAACTACTCGAAGAACAAACGCGATTACTGGAGCTTATCGCCACCGGTAAACCGCTGGAAGAATGCCTTTCGGCCCTTTGTTCAGCCATACCTTATTTAAATCCCGGTGTACGCGCTTCTGTTTTATTGGCTGATGAACATCGTAAAACCTTTAAACGTCCTATCGCACCGGAACTGCTGCCCTCATTCGGTCAAGGGCTCGAAGGTGCGCCCATTAGCGATCTTTGTATCGGCACTTGCGGAGAAGCGGTGTTTTCGGGTGAACCTGTTATCTGCAAAGATATAGCAAACGATGAAAAATGGTCTAAAGAGTGGCGTAATTTGTGTCTGGCCAACGATGTTTTAGCCTGTCAGTCAACTCCTGTTTTTGATAACGACGGAAACGCGCAGGCTTCGTTTATGCTTTGCTTTAACGAAACGCGTACGTCTAATAAATGGGAACAGCGCTTAGCTGAGTTCGGCGCTCACATTATAAGCATTGCCCTTAAGCGTGAGCAGGCCAAGGGGGAGCAAAGGATGATCGCGCCGCGGCTCAGAGCCCAGAAGGAGGCGTTTCAAGCTGCCGCCGATGGAGCTCCGCTCGAAGAGTCACTCGGCATCCTGATCCGCATTGCCGTAGAAGAAGCAGAGGGCGATGCGAGAGCCGCTTTCTACATTGTTGATGATGATGGAAGTTGCCTTCACCCCATTGCAAGAACAAGTGACATGTCCAAAGCTTACACTCGCGCTGTGGACGGTTTTCCCATTGGCGCCGATTCATGCTCATGCGGTCTGGCTGCTCACACAGGGAAACCTGTTCTCTCGAGAGATGTCTATGAGGAACCACTGTGGAAACCGTTACTACACCTGGCCGAGAAGGGTGATTTTCACGGTTGCTGGTCCTTCCCGGTTGAGACGGTTGCCGGCAAAATTGTTGGAAGCTTTGCCATGTACTACCGGGAACCGCGCGAAGCAACACCGCGAGACCGGAAGCTTGCCGGTATCGTAACACAGGCCGCGGCCATTATTATCTCCAGGCACAACGAATCCGAGGAGCGCAAGCAGTCAGAGAAAGCCCTGCGCCGGAGCAAAGAAAAATACCGGAATCTGTTTGAATCAATGGATGAAGGATACTGCATTATTCAGGTTGAATTTGACGAAAATGACCAGCCGGTCGATTACCAGGTTGTTGAGGTTAACCCCGCGGCGAAAAATCAAATAGGCCTGAATGACATGGAAGAGATGGAAGGCAAAAACCCGCATGAGATTCTTCCGGAACAAAAAGAATTTTCATACAAAACATACGGCAATGTAGTTTTAACAAGAGAACCGGTTCGCTTTGAAAAATATGCCAAAGCTTTAGACCGCTATTTCAATGTATCCGTGTATCCTTATGGTCCGCCGAAGGAACGAAAGGCAGCGGTGATTTTTAATGATATTACTGATCTTAAACGCACCGAACGGGCCTTGCGGCAAAATAGCGAGCGGCTTA
>DASSAY010000136.1:0-4168 GCA_035699185.1 Balneolaceae bacterium
GCTAAAAGAGTACCTACGGAATCGTTTAACGCCTGATGATAATTACTGCGAAAAGCATTAAGCGCCATATAACCAACTTTTTTTGAACCGGTATCTATTACTTTAGTTATAAAAACTGGATTTTCCTGAATTGTAACAGCCTGCATATTTACCGTTACTCCTGTTTCAGTAATAGTATTGTTTTGCATTTCAGCCATCGTAAGTTCATAGCTATCGCTGTTTAGAAGACTGATGTAATTTTGATCGTTGAGTGCAGTTCCGTTTACACCAACAAATATATCACCTCGCCCTAGTCCAGCATTATCTGCCGGAGAACCCGGCAATACATATTGAACATACCCCCAAACATTATGATCGTTTTGAGCTAATTCAATTCCATAATTTGGAACTTGTATTAGACCAAAAGAGAAACCGAACGATATGGATTTTCCCTGAAAAGCCGCTTCCTGTTTCTCGTAATCTTCAATAAACCAGGAAAAGCGGTCTTCGGAATATTTCAATTCATCAAACAATGCCTCCGCATCCGCAAAACCCATCAGATAGTTTTGGTAGGCTTGATCACTCTCAAAATGGTTGTCCCTGAGTTCGGGGACATCATCCTGCCAGTAATACCAAAAATTCAGCCCTTCCCAAACAAACTGCTTTTTAGCTGATGCTTCTTCGACAACGGGCGGTTTTGTGGGGCTGTCGCTGCAACTCCCTGCGATGAACGCTATTAAAATTGTGAGCAAGAGGTATCTGGCTTTTTTCATAACCCTGTTTCTTTTAAATAATTGGTTGTTTATACTATTTTAGATGAAATAAGCATTATATATTAAATATTGCAAGAATTATTAGCATGAAAACAATCTTATTTGCCCTTACATTCAGCGCGCTCCTGGTCGCTTGCTCTTCATCAAAAGATACGGCTAATGCAGAAATGATGCAGGTTGTTGATGCTACCTTCGGGCACTGGCAGGAAAAGCTGGATTCAACCTCCGACATAGCAGAACGCGGCACTGATCTGAAAGTAACCCTGAAAAACTGGCCGGAAGGTTATACTCCGGCTTATATCATTTTTCGAGGGAAAAAGTCATCCGCGGCAGAAGTTGCTGAGCGGGTAAATGGCAAAACCATCATCCGGGCCAGAATTATTCATCAATCGGCCGTGCTTAGAGATAAATCGGAATCTGTGAATTTATCTGACCGACTCGTTTTTAAAAAGGAGAATGGAGATACCGGTTTTATTGAAATAAACGACTGGAAAAGGGTTGAAGGCTGATGCATTTAAGTAAGTACAAAAACTTTTCCCGGAGGAACGTTGAATCATAGCTCTTTTAAAATTTTTTGTAAGGGTTACTATTCCGAGAATCATGCTGTTTGGATGCTGCAAGACCTGTTTTGTTGCCCTTTTCAGATCCACCCCCGCCGCAAGCGGCGCCCCCTCCCGAGAGGGACCATAGATGGACATTTCTTAGAACTTTCTCCAAATCCTATAAAAAGGACCCATCAATATCTATAGTTAAAATTGGATAAAAGTAAAACAAGCAGGAACAAAGTCCTCTCCACCGGAGGGGTGGCTTTGCGTTTTTTGCAAAGACGGGGTGGGTCCTTTTCGCAAAAACTCTTCTACTTTTTATGAATAAAATCTAAAATCCGGTCAAAGCGCGGCAGCCATTCTTCGCTGTCCCAAGAGAAATAAATGATTCCCGCCTTGCCTACGATGTGCGTTTCGGGCACAAATCCCCAAAAACGGCTGTCCTCGCTGTTATCACGGTTATCACCCATCATAAAAAAGTAATCCTGTTTGATGGTATAATGATTCGTTGGCTCTCCGTTGATAATGAATTGTCCGTCCTTTATCTCAACCCTGTTATTCTCATACCGCTGGACAATCAGTTCATAAATATGCCAGTTTTCAGGCGTTAAGGTTACCGTTTGTCCTTCAAAGGGGACAACAGTGGGCGGCAATTGATGATGATTGACAAAGCCGGATGAAAAGCTGAAATCCAGCCGATTATATTCATTCAGCTCCTCGGGCAGTACAAAAGGTTCAACATTTGTCACCTCGGGCCATTGGCTAATTTCAGCCGCTTCTGCCCTGGTCATATTCACCCGGTAACTTCCCGGCCCGTTTAAACTGAATATGGTCCCTCCCGCATTCTCTACTTTTGCGGGGCTTAGGCGTACATTTTCTTGAACATTAACCAAATAGGTTTGCTGGAGGCCGGGAAAGTGCTCCGCCTTTTCCCCGTTCACAAACAACTGTTTATCAACAAGGGAAAGTGTATCACCCGGCAGGCCCACGCAGCGTTTGATGTAGTTTGTTTTGGTAGAAATGGGGCCAAGGTCGATGGGGTAGTTAAAAACGACGATATCATTACGTTCAACTTCGGTAAGGCCGGGCAGGCGCGTCCACGGAAAAACAACGCCGGGCAGGTAGATATTAGTGAAAGGAACACCCAGAACCATCGGAGTGCGGGGGCCATAACTGATTTTAGAAACGATCAGAAAATCACCCGTGAGCAGCGTTTCTTCCATAGACGGCGTGGGGATGCGATAGGCCTCAAAAAAGAAAGCGCGAATGATGATTGCGGCGATAGCGGCAAACAATAGTGCATCTGTCCATTCCCTCAGCCAGCTTTTTGCCTGTTCATTTTGGTCGTCTTTATTATTGCGCCGGGCGCGCTTATCTTTATTTGAATCTTTTGCCAAAAGTTACCCCTTCAAATCCAATTACAATTTAAAAATCAATCTCCATGCCTTCAGGAGCCTCGATTTTTTCCGTTTTTAGTTGATCATTAATATACATCACATTAAACCATTGTTCACGCTCGGGTGAATAGTAATAATCCTGATAGGAAGATAAAGAATCGACGGACATCAATTTGTTAGAAAATGCTCGTTTGATTTGCGGCATCAAATCAATGTATTTGCTCGCGCCGCCATAGACCAGGCCGTTGCTGAAGGGCCCGTCCACATCCAGAATCAGCAGCGGGATGCTGTCGTTTACCACAAACCAATATTCAAACTGGATGGCTTGAGCGGGACGAAAATCGCTGTTATCAATTAAATCTTCAAGAGATTTGGTGGGTTCGCCGAAAGCAGCTTTCAAACGCGCGCGTATTTTGCCGGTGTTGATATCATCAATCGTCGTATTTTCATATAAGCCGCGGCCGGTCCACTTTATGTCCGCGAATTTATCCATAAACCATTCGCGCCGGTTGTCGGTAACCTTTTCAAATTCCGGCATTTCGAATTGGGCGAAGGCGGAGGAAGATATGAGAACGAAAAGGAGAGTGAAAAGGAAAGAATAAAGTGAATTGCGCATAGGCTTGGTTTTGGATAGAGATTTGTTAGATGTCATCATAAAAATTAAGTCATCAAATTTTATTTGAAAAGCTAAAAGGGAGTTGAACTCCCGTTCCATAGTTCGGAGTGCCCCGAAGGGATGCCTCACGGCACAACTCCTTCACAGCTGAGAAAGAAATTTCATCATAAAAAATTATGCTTTTACTCGTAGAGCGTTGCAACCCCTCTTGCATCTCCCCTTGAAAAGGGGAGAATCCAAATGGGACTAACATCTGAAAGTTGATTCATAAATTCAATGTTAGCAAGAATCCCCTCCTTTCAAAGGAGGGGTCAGGGGTGGTTGAATTCAATAAAAGCAGTTGAAGCTCAATACGTTAATAAATCAATCATCGTCCATCGAAAGTACGGCCAGAAAAGCTTCTTGGGGGATTTCCACCGTTCCCACCTGCTTCATACGCTTTTTGCCTTCCTTTTGTTTCTCAAGCAGTTTTCGCTTTCGGGAAATATCACCGCCGTAGCATTTTGCCGTCACATCTTTGCGCATCGCCCGGATGGTTTCGCGGGCAATAACGCGTGAACCGATCGCCGCCTGTATGGGGATTTCGAACTGGTGCTGCGAAATAAGTCCCTTTAGCTTTTTACAAAGACTCCTGCCCAGCTCGTACGCCTTATCACGATGAGTGATGCTTGACAACGCATCTACCGGTTCATTATTTAATAAAATATCCAAACGGACGAGATCGCCCTTTCGGTATTCAAGAAATTCGTAATCTAAAGAAGCATAGCCACGGGTGCCGCTTTTCAGACGGTCATAGAAATCGAAAACCACCTCCGCCATCGGCAATTCATACTTAATATCCACCCGGTTGCTCTGCAT
>DASSAY010000137.1:0-2027 GCA_035699185.1 Balneolaceae bacterium
ATAGGAATTATCGGCGTCCACTTTTAGGTCGGAGTAGTCTTCCCATTTATCCGGATACCCGATTTTCACCGTAAAACTATCCAGTTTTTCAATCGCCTTCAATTTTGTGGAATCCGACATCCATTCCAGGTCTTGGATACGCACCTCATAAGCCGCGATAATGTTCGCAATCATCGTTTCCGCTTTGGCTTTGGCTTCGGGCGGAAATTTTTCTTCTACATACAATTTCCCTAAAGCTTCACCCACGGTGCGATTGGTGGTAATCAAAGCTCGTTCTTTGGGTGGGCGCTGTTCCTGAACGCCTCGTAAAGTTTTGCTGTAAAAATCCCAGTTTGCTTTTTCGATTTCAGTAGTTAAATAACCGGCAGCCGAATTTAAGGTGGCCCATCGCATCATCGTTTTCCATTTATCAACATTTCCCTTATCGAGGATATCTTGCAGCACTTTCATATACTCCGGCTGCATTACCAGCACCGATTCAAGTTCCTTTTCAACCCCTAAATCAGAAATATATTTGTTCCAGTTAACCGCAGGGGTGATGTCCGCGAGTTCTTTGATACTCATGGGATTATTAAAATTCCTGAAATCCCGGCTTTCTACTTTAGTGAAGCGAGGTGTTGCCAGTTTGGTTTCGAAGGCCAGAATCATTTCCGCGTTTTCCCGGGCTGTTTCTTCATCCGTTCCCAAAAACTGCAGCATACGAGTGATGTGATCTACATACTTTTGACGGATTTCCTTGGAGTTTTCATCGTCCTTCACATAATAACTGCGATCGGGCAGGCCCAGCCCTCCCGGCGCGATATAAGCGGCATTGATATCACTGTTATCGGGATCAGAAAAGACGGCTAAACCAAAGAAGGGTGCCGAAATGGTAGATGGGTTTTCAGCCAAAACCGTTTGCAAATCTTCCGCGTTTTGAATGGTCGCAATTTTTTCCAAAGCCGGTTTGATAGGCTCAATTCCTGCTTTATTTCGCGCAACAGTGTCCAATACCGATTCAAAAACATAAAGCGCTTTGGCCTGATCAGAATCCGGGGCATATTTATCGCTTTCCTGCGCTTGAGCGATGATGGCTAAAACATCTGCATTGGTTTGTTTGCGCAGTATTTGAAAACCGCCCCAGGAGGTCCGGTCTTCGGGAATGGTCGCCGTTTCCAGCCATCCTCCATTCACAAACTGATAGAAATCATCTTGTGGCCGCACGGTTGAATCGACGTAGGCTACATTGATGCCCGGCGCGCCTTCATTATCCGCACCTTTCGTCATATCGCAGGCGTACAAAGTCAAAGACGCCAATACGACAAGTAATGCTTGCTTAATCCTTTTTTTCATAGATTTGATACTTTATTAAAAATTAGTTTAGGTGATTTTTATTTCTTCTTAGTGTCATTGAGATGACCTTTTGCAGCAAAAATAATAACATTCAATCGCACCACCGTTTAATATTTTTCTTTAGTGCAGATGAATTTGCAAAGGTACATTAAAATCTTGTTTTTTGCATAATTAGTTTTATGAAGGAGTTGAGATCACTTCCAAAGTGGACTACAACTTCTCACTTTCCCCTGCTTTCCAATCGTCGCACATCAAACCCAGATGTACGACGAAGTTCTTGCCTTCTGCCTTCTGCCTTCTGCCTTCTGCCCTGTCCTTCTCACTTCTCACTCTCCCTTCTTTCCTTAAAAAACTGATTTAAAATCCATTCACAGTCCTGCTCCATCACCCCCTGAATTATTTCAATCTGATGATTCAGCTTTTTATTAGATGAAAGGTTGAACGCACTGCCACAGCTCCCCGCTTTAGCATCCCAGGCGCCGATTACAATCGTATCAATCTTAGACCATACCAGTGCGCCGGTACACATGGGACAAGGTTCCAGCGTTACATACAGAGTACAGCCGGTGAGATATTTTTGCCGGAGGGTTGAACAAGCCGCAGAGACGGCCAGCATCTCGGCGTGAGCGGTGGCGTCCTTCAACTTTTCGGTTTGATTGTAGCCTTTACCAATAATTTGATCATCGTGAACCACC
>DASSAY010000138.1:0-2760 GCA_035699185.1 Balneolaceae bacterium
TCGGTACGATAGCGCCCGTTTGCTTTAAATCTTTCAAAAAATAAAGCAAGTGTTCTAAATGTCTTCTGTTTTCTTTATGCATAATATAAAAGGTAAGAAAGCTCAAGGAATATGACTAATACCGCTTTTTTATTGGCATAAGTAATCGGTTTAGCCAGCAACATAAAATATTTTTTTACAATTCATGCTCAAAAAAACCTTGAATCATTCAAATACAAGTGTATTTTAAACTGATTTTAAGGATAACTTCAATTAAAAATCCATTCTATGAAATATTTAATGATAAAAAAGCTAAAGGCATTGAGCCTGCTGCTGTTTTCAGTGGCTCTTCTTTCGTCTTGCGCATCAACGGCACCGATGGCCCAAAAGTCGGACGGTAGCTCCCAAAAATCGGGGCAGGGTGATGAATTAAAATCCTACAGCGAAGTCATCACCGATGATGCCAAAACGGACGAAGGCTTGTTTACCGTACATCAAATTGATGACAAGTTCTACTACGAAATTCCCGATTCGCTGCTGGGTAAAGAAATGCTCATGGTTTCGCGCATCGCTAAAACTGCTGATAATCTCGGCTATGGCGGTGAAAAACTGAATACTCAAACCCTCCTCTGGGAAAGAAGAGGCAATGAAATTTTGTTGCGTCACCTGTCTTTTGAAAATGTAGCGAGTGATACACTGCCGGTATACAAAGCCGTTCAGCGTTCCAATTTCGCACCGGTACTTGCGATTTTTGATATTGAGGCTCTGACCGAAGATTCTTCCGGTGTGGTAATTGAAGTTACCGATCTCTTTACCAAAGATATTCCCTCATTGGGCTTAAGCCGGTCAGTTCGTGAACGATTTAAAGTACGCCGTTTAGACGAAGACCGGAGTTTCATCAATTATGTCCACAGTTATCCTAAAAATATTGAAGTGGAGAATTTGATGACCTACGCCTCCCAGGATCCGCCATCCAATTCATCTACCGGTACTATTTCTGTGATGATGCACCACAGCATGGTGATGCTGCCTCAGGAAAAAATGCAGACGCGAGACTACGACCGGCGCGTGGGCTACTTTAGCGTTCGACAAACCGATTACGGTGCTGATGCCCAGGAAGCCAAACAAATGCAGTACATCACACGCTATGAACTGATTCCCAAAGACAAAGAAGCCTATTTGAATGGCGAGCTGGTTGAACCGGTTGAACCTATTGTTTATTACGTTGACTCTGCCACTCCTAAAAAATGGCGTCCCTTATCTTATGGCCGGCGTTGAAAAATGGAATAAAGCTTTCGAAGCAGCCGGATTTAAAAATGCCGTTATCGCTAAAATGGCTCCCACCGAGGAAGAAGATTCAACCTTTAGCGCCGAAGATATTCGTTATTCGGTGATTCGCTATTTCGCTTCACCCATCCAAAATGCGTACGGACCTCATGTGCACGATCCGCGAACCGGCCAGATTTTGGAAAGCGACATCGGGTGGTATCATAACGTGATGAGCTTGCTTCGTAACTGGTATTTTGTACAAACGGCACCGGCAAACCCCAAAGCACGGGGCGTTGAATTTGAAACAGATGTAATGGGGCGTCTTATAAGCATGGTTGCTACTCATGAAGTAGGCCATACACTTGGCCTTGCTCATAACTGGGGCTCAAGCTATGCCTTCCCGGTTGATTCGCTGCGGTCGCCTACTTTTACATCAACCCACGGAACCGCACCTTCGATTATGGATTACGCTCGGTTCAATTATATCGCTCAGCCAGGTGACGGGGTAACGGATTTCATGCCTAAAATTGGGGCGTATGATAAATGGGCCATCAAATGGGGCTATACTTGGTTTCCGGATAGCATGAGCCAGGAAGAAATTGAGGCTACTCTTAACAAATGGACCCGAAAACGGGCCGATGATCCTCGGTATTTTTATGGCCGCCAAAGCGGCAGCAAAATTGACCCGCGTTCTCAAAACGAAGATCTCGGTAACGACGCGATGAAAGCCGGCGAACTGGGTATCGCCAATTTGAAACGTGTTACAGCGAATCTCATCGACTGGACCGCACGCGAAGGTGCTCATTACGATGAACTTGAGGAGTTATATCAAAATGTGGTAGGCCAGTGGGTGCGCTATATGGGGCACGTAACCAAAAATATTGGCGGTGTATACGAAAATTATAAAACCTATAGTCAGGAAGGCCCCGTTTATACCTTTGTACCCGAGGAAATCCAGCAACGAGCTATGGATTTCTTAATCGATTATGGCTTCACAACACCAAGCTGGCTTCTTGATAACGATATCCTGAGCCTCATCAACCAATCGACAGCCGTTGACAACATGCGCAGCGCCCAGGTTAGGGTATTGAGAGATCTCACCGATCCACAGCGCCTGGCACGGTTAATTGAATTCAACGCTCGTTATGATGAAGACACGTACACCGCTTTCGAAATGATGGATGACCTGCGCAACGGTATCTGGAATGAACTGGATGACAACCGCGCAATCGGTGTTCATCGCCGAAATCTGCAACGCGCTTATATCGAGCGGATGGAATATTTGATGACCGAAGAACTGCCGGACATCCCCAGCCGCTGGAAAGAATTTATCGGCTGGACAGATGTAAATGTCAGCCAGTCTGATATACGACCCATTGTACGGAATGAATTAAATATTCTGCTTGAAGATATCGAAGAGTCAATCGACCAGGT
Source organism: Balneolaceae bacterium (assembly GCA_035699185.1). Lineage (GTDB taxonomy): Bacteria > Bacteroidota > Rhodothermia > Balneolales > Balneolaceae > Fodinibius. The sequence goes on from DASSAY010000138.1 coordinate 2,683, forward strand.
TGATGACCGTGCAACGCGTGTTCATTTAATTGATGCAAAGGTACGTATCGAAGCCATCTTAAATCCTGAAGAATAGAA
>DASSAY010000139.1:0-2831 GCA_035699185.1 Balneolaceae bacterium
TGAGGTCGAGGATGCTCAAAATAAAATGGACAAGTATGAAGAGCAGCAGATGACGGTGCGCAACAACCGCGAATACGATGCGCTCACCAAAGAGATCGAATCTCAAAAGCAGGTGATCGAAAACTCCGAATCGCGGAAGGAAGAGATTGAAAAACGCCTCACAGAAATTGAGCCGGAAACAGAGCAAGCCGGTAAAAAGCTGGATGCTATCCGCGAATTGCATGAAGAAAAGCAGGAAAATCTCGATAAAGTGGTAAAAGAGACCGAAGAAGAGGAAGAAATGCTGATGAAAAAGCGCGATGATGTCAAAAAAGATATTGACGAGCGCTATTTGAAAAGCTATGAGCGCCTTCGCAACGGGCTTTCAAACGGTCTCGCCGTGGTACCGATGGAAAAAGGAGCCGCGCTGGGAATGGCCCTGCCTCCGCAAACACAGGTAGAAGTGCGCCGCAAAACCAAGATCATCATTGATGAAAGCAGCGGACGTATTGTGGTTGATCATTCTTTCTTCGATGACGCGCAAAAGCAGCTTTCATTGTAGAAAAACGATGCAAGTTTACAAATGTAGATCGAGATTTATCTCGATAGGTTTAAACGCTGGTTCCGGCAGAGTATTCCAATCAACATAGATTTTCCTTATCTTTAATTAATGGATGATCGGGTAATCGCTCTCCTTCGTCGAAGGCGGGGAGGAAAGTCCGAACACCACCGAGCGCCGTGCTTCCTAACGGGAAGACCCCGCACATAACTTCTATGTGCGGGGTAGAAAGTGCCACAGAAAACAAACTACCCGCCTACGCCAAGGCTTCGGCGGGTAAAGGTGAAAAGGCGAGGTAAGAGCTCACCGCTTTGATGGTGACATCGAAGGCAGGGTAAACCTCACGGGGTGCAAGCTCATGCAGGCAGTTGCGTTGCTCGTCGCTATGCTGCCGGGTAGAGTGCTCGAGCTCGGGAGTGATCCGGAGCCCAGATAAATGATTACCGATTCCGCCAAGGGCGGATGAACAGAATTCGGCTTACAGATCATCCACAGTTTAAAATGAAAAGGCCGTTCCGAGCAGGGACGGCCTTTTGTATTTTTAAATATTTAACGTGAGTTCGATATAAAATAAACGTTAAAACATGCTTAATTCTCTACTAAGTTGTCATTTCGAAGACTGTAGAGCGTGCTTTTGCGCTCGGAACGGAGAAATCTCATCCACCCAGATTCAGCAGTTTGGTCATAATGGATGAGATTTCTTCCGCCAGCTGGCGGACTGAAAACCGCAGCCCTTCGATCGAAATGACAATTCAAGCATTAATATTATCTCGAACTCACGTTATTTAGAAATAAAATGTTTTAAACTTGTACAATTGTTATATTGATTCATGGTTATTACAATTGATACTTCAGTCTTGCTGGCTGTGCTTTTAAATGAGAAGCATAAGTCAAAAATAATAAAGTTAACAAAGGGTGATGAACTTCAGGCGCCTGCAAGTTTGGATGCAGAAATTGGAAATGCTTTATCTGCGATGTTCAAGCGAAACCGCCTAACATTAAATGAAGCTAAACAAGTAGTTGAACAGTTTAAACAAATACCTATTCGCAGAACGAAACTTCGGTTACGCGAAGCAGTAGAATTGACAAGTATTCATAATATTTATGCTTATGATGCATATGTATTGGATAGCGCTCAGCAATATCGAACCCCATTAATAAGTTTAGATAAGGAATTAACAAAGATTGGAAAAAAACTTGGACTAAATTTGATAGAGGTAACCCAATGAAGGTGTATACTTATTCTCAAGCACGACAAAAGCTTGCTAATTTATTAGACGATGCTCGCCGGGAAGGAAAGGTGCAAATAAAAAGAAGAGATGGCCAAACTTTTATAATAAAACCTATTGAAGAAAAGGAATCTCCACTTGATGTGAAGGGAGTTACAACAGGAATTAACCTGAATGAACTAAATGAAGTAGTAAGAGAAAGTCGAGAACGGGCAGGATAATTGCCAGCGGCATTTAGCTGTGAAGTGCCTGGCACCTTTGTCTTTTGTATCAATCAAACAAAGCCGCTTCTTTCTGTACAGTTTCGGGCATATAACGATAAACTACTGCGGTGCCCGCAAGGGTGATGAGGCCGATAACGATAAAGGGAAGTTCGAAGAAAAAGACGGCCAGCACGCCTGCGAGTAACGGTCCTGCCGCTATACCAAGGCCAAGTCCCATGGTGATGACACTCATTTGCCGCCCTTCACCGCCTTTGCTTGAGAGGTCGGCGGCCAGTGCGAAAACGGGCGCGGCAACGCCGGCAGCGGCAACGCCCTGAATGAGACGAATGATGATGAGCTGAGTTATGGTTTGGACTTCACCCAGCAAAATGGTGGATATAGCCATGAGGATTAACCCTACGATAATGAAGGGCCTTCGTCCGTAATTATCAGACATATAGCCAATAGGGACCTGGAAAATGAGGCGGCCGACCATCAACATACTAAAAGCGATGCTAAAGCCGATGGCGGTCATTTCAAGCCGTGCGTTAAAAGCATTTTCTAAAGTGGTTACCATCGAAAAACAGCAAGCCATCACAAAAATAGCAACCGCGGCGCTGTATATTCCAGCACCGTAGAGTGAAGTATCAAAAATGTTAAGACGCTTTGAAGCTGTGTCATCTTCATCAATATCCAGCGTTACTTCTTTCACCCAAAGCTGGACGAGCAGCATGGAGAGAAAAATGAGGGCAGCACCGGCATAAAAGGCGGCATCAAACCCGAAATAAACTTTAAGGTAGCCGCCAATTACCGGGCCGGCGGCAAAACCGATCATCCGAAAAGTACTGAACACGCCCATAG
>DASSAY010000140.1:0-3565 GCA_035699185.1 Balneolaceae bacterium
ACCACCAGTGAGGACAGCTCCTTTTCCTTTCTGACAGAACGAATGGTAACGCCTGAAAAGGTCATTAAACGGGGTGATAAAGATCAAATGATTCATATCACGACCAATGATTACGATCAGATGGTTGTGGATAATATGAACGTTTTTACCAATTTATTAGGTGATCTGGGGCTGAAAGTGAGTACCGGCCCGGTTGTAGATTTCAGACTTAAAGATCATATCAAACAAAAAGCTTCAGAAAACACCTATCCGTTAATTTATCCTTCCCATATAGATAACGGAACTGTAACCTGGCCCAAGCCGGACGGTAAAAAAGCGAATGCAATAAAGCTGTCGGATAAAAGCAGAAAATATTTAATGAAAAACGGGTGGTATGTTCTTACCCGAAGGTTCAGTTCTAAAGAAGAGAAAAGAAGAATCTATGCCTCCGAATTCAATCCGGCAAGCACTGATAAAGAGTTTGTGGGTTTTGAAAATCACCTGAATGTTATTCATCAAAACAAATCGGGACTGGATGAATATCTTGCGAGAGGGTTAAAAACATATCTTAATTCTACATTAGTGGATGACTATTTCAGGCAATTCTCGGGTCATACCCAAGTCAACGCTTCAGATTTAAAGAAAATAAAATATCCTGATCTGAAAACGCTTATTGAACTCGGTGAAAAATCCACGAATGCTTATCAATCGCAAGAGGATATCGACAAATTAATTGAATCAATAATACATCGAATGGCACCTAATAAAAAGAATTCAGCTAACAGACTAAAACAAAAAGTTGACGGGGCTTTAGAAATCATTAAAACGCTTGATCTGCCAAGGGGTCAGCAGAATGAAAGATCAGCCCTGACTTTACTTGCTTTGATTGACGTAAAGCCAGGCGATGAGTGGAAAAATGCATCAGAACCTTTAATGGGCATTACTCCCATTATGGAGTTCATTGAAGAACATTATGGAATAAAATATGCTCCCAATACACGGGAAACAATTCGCAGACAAACTATGCATCAATTTGTTGATGCCGGAATTGCTATTCAAAATCCCGATGACCCTTTACGCCCAATTAACAGTCCAAAATGGGTATATCAAATTGAGTCAGCAACTTTGGAGCTAATAAAAACCTATGGTTCCAAAGACTGGGAAAATAAAGTTTCTGAATTTATGGAGGATTATGATTCATTGGCTGAAAAATATGCTAAAAAGCGAAAAATGAACACTATTCCCCTTAAAATTGGTGGTGAAGAATTAGCTCTTTCTCCCGGAACTCACAGTGAATTAATAAAAGCCATAGTAGAAAAGTTTGGGCCTCGTTATGCACCGGGTGGAAAGGTTTTATACGTAGGCGATACAGGTTCCAAGTTAGGCTATTATGATGAAGATGCTTTTGAAGAACTTGGTTTACAATTCGACAGCCATGGTAAATTTCCTGATGTGGTTATATACTTTAAAAAGAAAGATTGGTTGTTGTTAGTAGAAGCCGTTACCAGTCACGGCCCTGTAAACCCAAAAAGGTTCTCTGAATTGAAAAGGTTGTTTTCTAAATCTAAAGCAGGTTTGGTTTATGTAACCGCATTCCCGGATAAGCAGACAATGGCAAAATATGCATCAGAAATCAGTTGGGAAACGGAGGTTTGGGTTGCGGATTCACCCGGTCATTTGATTCATTTCGATGGTGAGAAGTTTTTAGGGCCTTATTAGAAAGCATCACCAGAAGTTAACCGTTTACGAGTAGACATCTTGTCCCTATAGAGATAATCGCCCTATACTATAGGTGTATAGGTATTATTTAAAGCATCAAACTGCGAGTTTTTGGTTTTTTCGGATTCGGGTGGGTATGATACTGCAAGGAAACCCACCCCTGATCTGACTGCTAAAACGCAGTCCGATCGTCCCCTCCTTGGAGGGGTGCGGCTTTAGCCGTGGGGTGGGTCCGAATAGCAGAACTTGATCAAAAGATGCTAACTCACCGCCTCCCGCCTCCAATTCACCTTCTTAAACATCAGCCAGACCCCCAAAGCAATGAGCGGAATACTTAGCCATTGACCCATGCTAAACAATCCGCTGGTGAAGGAGGCTTGATCCAGTTTTAGATATTCCAGGAAAAATCGCCCCCCGAACAGGAGGGTTAAAAAGATGCCGAACAGCGAGCCTTCAGGCGGTTTTTTGTCGTAATATTGGTAGACTTTCCATAAAAGGCCGAATACAATCAGGCAAAGGATGGCTTCATAAAGCATCGAAGGGTGACGTGGAATCATGCCCAAATCAGGACGTCGGGCAAAAATGATACCCCAGGGGAGGTCGGTTGGTTCACCGATGATTTCAGAATTGATGAAGTTGCCGGTACGGATGAACGCTCCCGCCAGTGCTACAACCACCACCACCCGATCAGCCAGCCACCAAAAACTCATATCCCGCTTTTTCTTGGTATAAAGGTACATAGCGATGAGAATCCCAATAGCGGCACCATGACTTGCAAGCCCGCCATGCCAGATGGCAAGAATTTCCGACGGGTGACGCAAATAGAAAGCCGGATCATAAAACAGAACGTGCCCCAGCCGCGCTCCGATGACAGTAGCAATCAGCATGTAGGTAAGCAGTTGTTCGACCTCCTCTTCTCCGCGTCCCGCCATTTTGAACATATAACGGGTGATGAAATAGCCGACGATAAACGAAGCCGCAAACAGAAAGCCGTACCACCGGGGCTGAATAGGGCCAATTTCGGAGATAGTGGGAGATGGAAGCACCAGGAAAATGAGCTGCCCCAGGATGAACGAGCCGACAATCATTCCCCAGAATTTCCATTGCGAAACATCCTCCTCCTTTTTGGGATCGTCGGGCATCATCTTTTGATAGCCGAAATAAATAAAAACAAAGGCGGCAACAATGCCCCAGATAGCGATGGGAAAGGGTAAATGAATGGTGCCGAGGTCGATAGCAACGGGGTCGGCATTCCAGACTATGTGATCTGTTTGCATGGGGTGATTAGTTGTGAGTCTTGAGCTTTGAGTCGTGAGTAGGAGGTAATGGCAAACCTTGAATAAAAAACTACTCAAGACTCAAAACTCACGACTCATCACTATTTTTCTATTTTAAATTTGGTGCCTTCGGGGCCGTCCATGAGTTTGATATCCATTTCGTTTAGCTGATTGCGTACCATATCCGAAAGCTCAAAATTTCTGTCGGCCCGTGCTTTGTTGCGCAAATCGATAAGCAGTTCAACCAGCTTTTGGGTTTTATCCTGAGAAGGAGCGGCTTTCTCCCGCGGCCATAAACCCAGCACACCATCCACAAAATCGCGGAGAAATGCTTTAATTCCATCTATATTTTCGGGCGTTTTGCCATCATTAATTTGCTTGCGGATTTCCTTCAGTTCTTCAAACAAAACGGCGATGGTTTGAGCAGTATTGAAATCATCATTCATCTTGCTTTCTACCGCCTTTTTCAGCCCGTTGACATCATAGGCTTCACCCGAACCTTCATTTGCTTTATCAATATCTTTCACCATATCCTGCAAATTTCGAAGGCCGTTTTCGGCACCGGAGAGGGCATCTTCGGAAAAATCAGT
>DASSAY010000141.1:0-2085 GCA_035699185.1 Balneolaceae bacterium
TTTTTCGAAGTCTGTTTTATCCAGCTTCTTAGCGGCATAATATACGTCAGGGTGCATTGCTATTCCTGATATAGCGCCTATCACATCTCCAAAGGTTGCTTGCCCGTCAATGAAGGCATCTGCGCTGAATTTTGTTGCTGCCGTTATATCGGCGTTAGTCGCACCGGAAATGTCAGCAATCATGTCTCCAGAGTCATTCGCCTTGTTATCGGCAAACACCCCTGCCAGTGAAGCCATTGCTACAGCTTGGTAACGCCGCGCCCAATAAGAGGCGACTAAATCGCCAATCGCTTGCAAGGGGTCGCTGCCTGAAAGGGCTTTTGCCAAATCATTCACGCTCCATGCCTTACCACGTGTATGGAGGGCAGCCACATCTTGTTCGGCTGTGATCTTTGCGGGGGTTAATGGTGTAGTGTCAGAAAGGATTTCATCATCGCCCGTCAAATCTTCCCAGAAAGGCATGTTGATGAGTTTGCCGCCCTGAGAAGCAAGAGCGTCTAATTCGGTATCGTTAGAAACAATACCACCCATATAAATTTTTGCCAGCTCGGTCGTTCGCTGGATGAAGTACGGGTTAAATACTTCGGGTACAATAACATCAGTTATCTTTGTAGTAGCCATGTTAGTAGCCTCGTTAGTTTTGCGTTTTGCGTTGAGTTTGTCACTCCACGGATTGCATCACGCGCACCTAAAGAGGCCATCACGGCCTCGGAGATATGTTTTAAATTATCCTAAAGTCTTTCCGGCCTGATTCGCTAATTGTTTAGCCTTTTCAGGGTCGGTTTTATAAATTTCTGCCTGCTTGCTCATATTAAATGAATCATCAGCCCACGGATTGGTTTCCGGCGCTTTACCGTTCCCATCATTATAAGCTCCGCCGCCTGAATTGTTTTTCGCACTGACAAAGCGTTTGCCTTCATCGGTTGAAGCCCAACTTTTAGCCCATTCTTTGACGTCTTCATCTAAATCACCCGCCGTTACCACAAAAGAATCATCCTTTTGATCGGCTTTTACGCGGTGCTTCGAAAGAGCGCGGTCAACAGCAGCATCCAGCAAAATAGGATCGGTAACACCTGCTTCTACCATTGCATCACGCAACTGGGAACGCTTGATCGTGTTTCGTAGTGATTCTTTTTCGCTTTCTACTTCCTGTTCTTTGGCTTTCAGCTTGCCTTTCAAAGATTCAACCTGTGATTTTAGTTCTTCATCACCGCCGATCTTGTCCGGGTCAATACCTTTGACAAGCTCCCACTTTTCAGCATCGAAATCATCCGGAAGGTTCTTAATGGATTTCTTCGTCTCGGAATGAGCATCACGCTCACTGTTTAAGGCTTTCATCACCTTATCAATATCCGCCTGCGTTTTTACCCCGCCTTCCAGGTCAATCTTGAAACTCCCGTCCGATTGCTCGGTGTAGTGTTCGGAAAGGCCTTCGGGCAATTCGCCTTTGCTGTAGGTTGCTTTTAAAGCCATGTCGTAAATTAAGTTAATAAGTCTGTAATCATTATACGCACAAAATCAAGAGTGTTCATCCTATAAATTGAGAATGGGTTTAATTCACAAAGATATATTCAAGTCCTCGAATATATCTGCTTCTTTTCGTCTCAATTGCTCTAAGGTCAGGATTTCGCCCGTATCGCTCACAAATGAAGTGATTTCTATATCGCCCTGCTTCCACAAGCGATAGCGGCTGGCTCCCAACGCTTCTTTCTGAATGTCGGCTGATTGGCGTTTTAGCCATTGCAGATAGGTTACATCTTCGGGCACTTGCCCTGACATCGAAGCCCGTGTGCCTTTCGGGGCTTCATCTAAATCAATGCCTAATTCGTTCCACGACTTTGTAACCGGAACGGTGGTGCATCTACAATTTACGTGGAAAGGCGGCGTTGGGTGATTCTCTAAGGGATAGGGATTTTCTTGTGCATAGCTAAAACAAGTCAAACACGTTCTACTGTCCAAAGTCAAAACCACGTTCACATTTTTGATTAAATCGGCATTCTCCCTGTAAAATTCATTGTTAGACTGATTAGACGTATAAATAACGCCTGTACGTGCCAATGCTTCGGCATGGTGTTTGGCTTTGTC
>DASSAY010000142.1:0-8647 GCA_035699185.1 Balneolaceae bacterium
GGAATAAAAACGGATAGAGATTCATTGTTCATTGATTATGATTCTAATGAGCAAGAGCAAAAAATGAAAACATTGTTGAGTAACAATGTGCCTATCTCATTTAAAAATAATTATCGCGTAAAAGATTCTAGTAGTTATAAAATCACAAAAATTATTAGTGAATTAAATTTCAACAAAGATTTTATCACTCCTATACAATATCGACCTTTTGATTACAGATATACTTATTATGATCCTAAACTTATAAGCCGTCCAGCTCAAAAAGTGATGCCACATATTAAAAAAGGCAGTGTAGCATTATTAAGTTGTCGACAGCAAAGTACATTTGATTTCCAACATATTTTTATAACTAATGCCTTAGCAGACATTTGCACAGTCAGTTTGCAAACAAAAGAAACTGGTTACGTCTTCCCCCTCTACCTCTACCCCGAAACCAACGGACAGCAAACGCTGGACGGCCAGCCTGATCGCAAGCCTAATTTAGACCCCGGGATTGTGGAGGAAATTGCGAGTGGGCTGGGCTTGAGCTTCACTCCAGAAAAAAGCTGTCATTCTGAGCGGAGTGCAGGGAGCGAATGCGACCAAACGAAGTCGAAGAATCTCCCGGAAGAAGGCAACGTCCCAGACGAGGCGTCACCGGACGGACCCACCCCGCGGCTAAAGCCGCACCCCTCCAAGGAGGGGACTTTTTCGCCGATTGATTTGCTGGATTATATCTACGCGGTGCTGCATTCGCCTTCGTACCGGGAGAAGTACAAAGAATTTCTAAAGATCGACTTTCCGCGCGTGCCCTATCCCGAGGATGCCGAAACCTTTTGGCAGCTGGTGGATCTCGGCGGCGAGCTGCGGCAGATTCATTTGTTAGAGCATCCCGTGGTAGAGCAGTTCATCACCACCTATCCCGTCAACGGCGATAACACAATTACCAACCGCCTCACCAAAACCCAGCCGGGCTTTGTTTTGAATGATGAAAATGAAAATGGCAATGTAGGGACGCGAAATTTCGCGTCCCCACAGGGTAAGGTCTGGATCAACGACGAACAGTATTTTGGTCAGGTGCCGAAGAAAGCATGGGAATTTTACATCGGCGGCTACCAGCCCGCCCAAAAATGGCTCAAAGACCGCCGCGACCGCACCCTCAGTTTCGAGGATATTCGCCATTACCAGAAAATTATTGTTGCGTTGATGGAAACGGATCGGATTATGGGGGAAATTGATGAGGTTTTGAAAGGTATAAGGTAAATGGTATAGGCAACTCGAACTATCAACCAATCTTGTCATGACAAGTCCCCTTTAGGGGATTTAGGGGTGAAAATCTCATCCGTAGAACCAGTTACTACCCTGGGCAAGGCTCCTGAACTTATTTCAAGCGGATGCCCCGAGCATTCGGGCCACTTCGTCCGGAAAGCGCGGACTCCGGGCGAAATGACAGAGGAAGAATGAATTGATTCACTCATCCGACTTCAAACCCGGAAACCGGATGAGGATTCCAATAAGACCTGACAGCGTGCCGGTGCTTTTCCGGTTCCTGTCAGCGTCGTCTTTACTCATACATTCAATTACTGCAAAGCTGCGCAAAACCCCTTAACTTCCAGCATGAAATGAAGCCAAAATAAACCTATCTTAACCCCGCTGTGAGGGAGTTGCACCGTAGGCATCCCTTCGGGGCATTCCCGAACTTATTGATTACAATTCGAGAACCAACCGCTGTGAGTGAGGGCTCTGCTCCCGAACCTTCAACAGGAATTTGAGAATTAACCGTTGACTAATAATTATGTACTTCAAACAAATTTTTGAGGAAAAGCTGGCGCAGTACGCCTACCTGATCGGCTGCCAGCAGACGAAAGAAGCCATCATCATCGACCCGATGCGCGATATCGACCGATATTATGACCTGGCCAAAAAGGAGCGGCTCAAAATCGTGGCCGCCGCCGATACGCACATTCACGCCGATTACCTGACCGGCCTGCGCGAGTTTGCCGAAGACGGTGTTAAAATTCTGGCATCCGGCGAAGGCGGTGAAGACTGGAAGTACGAATGGCTGGCCGGGAGTGATTATAATTATCAGTTGCTGAAAGACGGCGACCGGTTCAATATCGGCCATATTCAGTTTGAAGCGAGGCACACCCCGGGGCATACCCCCGAGCACATCAGCTATCTGCTGACCGACGGGGCAGGAGCCGATCAACCGATGGGCATTCTTTCGGGTGATTTCGTTTTTGTGGGCGATGTGGGACGTCCCGATTTGCTGGAGTCGGCGGCTGGTGTGGAAGGAGCAATGGAGTCTTCAGCCCGTACGCTTTATCATTCTGTAGAAAAGTTTAAGTCCATGCCCGAGTATTTACAGTTATGGCCGGGCCACGGTGCGGGCAGTGCCTGCGGAAAAGCGCTGGGGGCGGTTCCGGAATCGACCGTGGGTTATGAGTTACGGTTTAATCCTTCCATCCGGGCATCTGACAGCGAACAGCATTTTGTAGATTATATATTAGACGGACAGCCCGAGCCGCCGCTGTATTTTGCGCGAATGAAGGCCGAGAACCGGGGCGGTCCCGCGGTATTGGGAAAACTGCCTCGACCCGGAAAAATGGAAGCGGGGGACGTAGTTTCACTGGCAAATGAAGAAGGGAAGGTTGTGCTGGATACAAGAGATAAGCTGAAGTTTATGCAGGCGCATATCAAAGGCTCTTTACTGTCGCCATTCAACAAGCAATTTAATACGATTGCCGGTTCATATATCAACAAAGGTGAAACCATTTACCTGATTATTGATGAAGAAAATGTAGAAGAAGCAGTGCGCGATTTGGTGCGAATAGGGCTTGATGATATCGCCGGCTACATCACCCCGGAAGAACTGGAAGCCTATGGTCAAAAGGAAGATGGGCTGGAATCTATCGAAACGATTGATTTTGACAGGGTGGCGAAGTTGCTAAAGGATGATGAAAACCGTGTGCTGGATGTCCGCAAAGCGACCGAATTCAATGCGGGGCACATCGCCGGAGCCGAAAACATCGCTCATACACGTCTTGCTGATCGCGAAAAAGAGCTGGATAAAGACAAAACCTGGCTGGTTCATTGTAAATCAGGCGGGCGTGCTTCGGTAGCCGCGGCCCAGCTGGAAAGTGAAGGCTATAAGGTAAAATACATCAAAGATAAGATCGAAAAGTGGCCGGATAAGGTGGAGGAGGATTAACCACCCCTGCGCCCCTCCTTCAAAAGGAGGGGATGTCTCCTCAGCAAAGAGTTTTTATAGGCAAGAATTCTCCCCTTTTCAAGGGGGAGATGCAAGAGGGGTTAAAAGGGGGCCTTATTTCAAGTAATATGAATGATAAAGATAAAATATTTAACCCTAAAAGAACCAAGGCAACGCGTAAATACCTTCGAAATAATATGACGAAGGCTGAAATTATTCTCTGGTCAAAGCTTAAAGGCAGGCAACTTGCCAATACAAAATTCAGAAGGCAACATGGAATTGGGAAATATATTGTTGATTTCTATTCTGCTAAATACAAATTGATTATAGAAGTAGATGGAGATTCTCATTATTCTGAGCAAGGAAAGCGGCATGATTATGAGCGAGATAGATATTTAGATAATCTTGATTTGAAAATTATTCGTTTTACAAATGAGGATGTTAAAAAGGACTTATCATATGTTTTGGAAGCTATTGAACAAACTATACAATCTTTAAAATAATCCTTCCCTATTCCGCTTAAAAAGCAATCGGAACAAGGAAGGAGTGACTCTTTACTAAGATTAATTCTCAAATTAAGAAAAAAAGCCCATCCTTGTTACGCTGTTTTTGGCGTGATAGGGAGGGGTTGGGGTGGGTCCCCTTACTTAAAACTTAACACTTCATACTTAAAACTACAGATGGTCTGGGCCTGGATTGGCGCTTTATTTATAGGAATAACCCTGGGATTGCTGGGCTCCGGCGGCTCCATTCTTACCGTTCCCATGCTCATTTATCTGGTGGGGGAGCCGGAAAAACTGGCTATCGCTGAATCGCTGGGCATTGTTTGCGCCATCAGTTTTTTTGGCTTTTTGCCTTCTGCTATTAACCGGAAAGTACACTGGCGAAGCATTTTATATTTTGGGGTCCCCGGCATGGTGGCAACCTATGGCGGAGCCTTCGCAGCAAAATTTGTGTCGGGCAAATTTCAGCTGATGGTTTTTGCCGTGATCATGCTGCTGGCCGCCGGAATGATGTTCTTGAACAAAAGGCATGCGGTGAATAAGAGCTCGCTTCAGCACGAAAAATGGAAGCTCATTCTGGAAGGCTTAGCGGTGGGGGTGATCACGGGATTTGTAGGTATAGGCGGCGGATTTATCATCGTTCCGGCCCTTGTTTTGCTAAGCGGACTGCCTATTCACCTGGCGGTAGGAACCAGCCTGGGCATCATTTCGATGAATAGTTTTATAGGCTTTTTTAAATATATGGAGGTGCTGGGTGAAATGGACGTAAGTATCAATTGGCCGCTCATCGCCCTGTTTTCGGTGATAGGAATATCAGGCAGTTTTATTGGAAAAAGAGTGGGTGATTACATCCCCCAGCAACGTTTAAAGAAAGCTTTCGCTGCTTTTTTGGTCGTGATGAGTATTGGGATTGTCTGGACTAATTTTTGAGCGGGCGCGGTGACCGGGGTGATTAGGTAACTGGGTGATTGGGTGAAAGGGTGATTAGGTGATTAGGAAAAGGGTGATTAAGTTTTTCTTTTCTTAGATTTTAAATGCTTATAAAGACCTGATAATTGACTCGATACCTTCTCAATTTTAGCAATAAGTTCTGCTGCTTTATCTTTTTTGATAAAACGTTGTCTCTTCGATATAATTATTTGAGTTTCCAGTTCGCTGAGTGATCCTCGAGCAATATTTACAAAATTTGCGAACTCTGCTGTACTATTTCTCGCAGCTCCTTCAGAAATATTACTTGGAACTGATATTGAAGCACGTCTCATTTGAGAAGATAAGCCAAACTTTTCATCCTTAGGAAATCGGGCAGTAATCTCATAAATATGATCAACGAGATCCATCGAATTTTTCCACGCTTCTAAATTATAATGTGGTCTCATTCTATAGTGAGTTTTGGGTTATCTGCTTTGATATAAAAACCTAATCACCTTCCCCTTTACCTAATCACTTAGTCACCCAATCACCCTTCTCCCGTCTCCTAATCCCCATTGTCCCGTAGAAACTCACGTGTAATTTTCTGGGTTTGTTCGGCTCCCATATATTTTTCAAGATCATACAAGGTTACCTGTTTTTTACCATCCTTGAATGAATAGCTTAGGTGTCCGTTTTCGATCTCTTTTTCCACTTCAGCGGGTTCCATGTCTAACATATTGCCAATTTCTTTGATAGAAAACATAGAGCGCATAGTACTTAGCTTTTTTTAATTGTGCTTTTAGTGAATAGAATTTGCCTGGGCATAAAATAGAAAAAACCAATCTTTTATATTAAACCCATACAAATTGTTAAAAAGAATTAATCCTGTAAATAATCAAACCAGTTCTTTAACCTCCTGATGACGAAAACATGAAATCAGGTGGTCGTTTATAAGTCCCGTTGCCTGTAAATGAGCATACATAATGGTGCTTCCGACAAATTTAAATCCCCGTTTCTTCAAGTCTTTGGCAAGCCGGTCGGAAAGTTCGGTCGTTGCCGGTACTTCATCATTTTCAGTCCATTCATTCTGAACCGGCTTTCCATCAACAAAGGACCAGATATAATCCGCGAAAGAGCCAAATTCATCCTGGATTTCAATAAAACGCTGCGCATTATTTACGGCGGAACGTATTTTTAGTTCATTCCGGATAATAGCCGGATTTTGAAGCAACTCCTGTATTTTCTGTTCATCAAAATAAGCCACTTTCTCCGGCTTAAATTCAGCAAAAGCATTCCGGTAGCCTTCGCGCCTTTTTAAGATGGTGCTCCAGCTTAACCCCGCCTGGGCGCTTTCCAGCGTCAGAAATTCAAACTGCTTTTGATCATCATACACCGGCACGCCCCATTCTTCGTCATGGTAGCGCACGTATTGGTCAAAGGTATTTTCACACCAGGGGCAACGTTTTAAAGCCATTTTTTTCGATTAGTGAACGTGTCATTCCGAATCCCAATTTATTGGGTGAGGAATCTCAAACGTAATAAAGAAAGATGCTTAAACTTAAGAGACAAACTGTATTAACGTTTGAGATCCCTTTTCCCCAAAAAACGGGTCATCGGGATGCCAGGTACTTAAAATTAATTATTTGCTGTTTTATCACAGAGTTCTACAGAACTCATTCTCAGTGCACCTCTGTGCCTGCTCTCAGTAGAGCTGTGAAACAAAGCAGAACCAAAAAACAGAATTTTACTTCAATATTCAAGAACGATGATTAACAATTTTTTTCATCTGCTTTCGAAACTTAGGCGCGCCCCCGTTAGCGGGATGGCGAACCGGAATGTGTGAAACGCCGAAGGCATTGAGGCTCTGCTCGCATTTTCGTCCCACAGCGATAATTTTTGCTTCGGGATACAGGTCTAAAAATGCCTGAAGGGCAGGATATCCCTTTTCAAGTTCACTATCGGTAGGCGTTCGGTTGCTAAGCATTCCGGCAGTGTGATTAAACGGATGCCACGGCAGGGCATTCCACAACACGGTTTCATACGGGTTGATGTCCAGCTGATACAAAGCCTTCCACATGATAGTTGCCGTGGGCTCTGACATTCCCTTTTTGCTAACTTCAGGTTTACTGGTGCGCTCAAACCTGATAGAAGCAAAAGCGCCATCAGCGGGAATGCCGTGAACGCTTTTGTGATGTCCCAGCAAAATGCGCTCTGAGGTCATAGCGATGCCGGTAAAATGTCCGCCCTGATACCCCAGCGCTTCAGCGATGAATAAATATTTTGCTTTTCCGATCCGCTCTTGCAGGTAGGTTTTTAGGTGTTTGCGGCGTAGCCCGGGAGCATTTCTTGAAATATCATGCTCCTCATCCCGCTGAAACCAGGGATTGAAAAAAGCGCCTTTCGGCGTGTTTTGAAGTAAATCAAAAAGGGAATTGAGTTTATTCATAAAAAAGTTCTGTAATTAAGCTGCGGAATTCAGCGGTTTTCTGAATGACGAGGGATCTCAAATGTAATAGAGTTAATAAATTGGATTATAGAAAAAATTGGTATCAACGCTTGAGATCCCTCTCCGCCAGCCCCACTCGCGGGACTTCAAGGAACCGGAGCCGGCGGATTGGGATGACAAGTCCTATAGCTGTGCGTGAGTTAAACTCCTAAACCTCGAAAACTGTCGGGACAAGCGAAATGGCGGAGTTCAACTCCCGAACCAGAACATGAGAACTCCCTTTTAGCTTTGCATGAATCTCTGCGACTACTGTGTGAAAAGTCAGTGCAACAGTAGCTCAGGCTTTTCAAGCCTGATCAAATATAACCGTTCAAAACCACCATTAAAAACTTTCCGCTCATTTTTGACGTTGTCCTAAAAAACACCTATCGTTGACCCGCTTTTCGGGATAAGGGAAATATTCATCAAGCCGCTAAACCTGCTTTTAAATAAAGAGCATCAATTCCATGGTTTTCATGAAATTTTTATGAAAATCTTTTATTTTATAAAACTATTTAAACCATATATTTTATTATGACTACAGAAACAGCCTTCAAGATTACCGAAACTTCAACCAGCAGAATTGATCAAGCCGATCTGGATAACCCGGGGTTTGGGCGTGTCTTTTCTGATCATATGCTGGAAGTAAAATACAGCGATGGCCACTGGCACGAGGCAGAAATCAAGCCTTACGGCCCCATTGAAATAGAGCCGAGCCTAAATACGCTGCACTATGCTCAATCTGTTTTTGAAGGAACAAAGGCTTATTACGTAGATGCAGAGACGGTGAATCTGTTTCGGCTCAAAAAAAATTATGAGCGCATGGCTCGTTCTTGTGAGCGGCTATGCATTCCGGTGATAGATGAAGATATTTTTGTAGAAGGCATCAGAACGCTGGTGAAACTCGATCATCAATGGGTGCCGCAGAAAGAGGGCAATACGCTATACATTCGTCCCTTTGCTTGTGCTTTCGACCCTGTGATCGCGGCCCGGGTTTCTGATAGCTATCGTTTTTATGTGATCACTTCTCCCGCCGGTGCTTATTACGACCGGCCCGTTAGCCTCATCACCTCGCAAAATTTCGTGAGAGCGGTAAAAGGCGGCGTGGGGGAAGCAAAAACAGCCGGAAATTATGCCGCCAGCTTATATCCCGCGCAAAGAGCTAAAGAAAAAGGCTTCGATCAGGTGCTTTGGCTGGATGGCCTTGAACATAAATACGTGGAAGAAGTGGGCACGATGAACATCTTTTTCGTGATTGACGGCACGCTCATCACTCCCGAGTTGCGCGGAACAATTTTGTCAGGCATTACGCGCGATTCGATTATTCAATTAGCCGGGTATTTGGATATGCCGGTTGAAGAACGGCGTTTAACGATTGATGAAGTGATGCAGGCCGGAGATGAGGGGACCTTGCAGGAGGTTTTCGGGGCGGGAACCGCGGCGGTGATTTCGCCGGTGAAAGAAATCAGCCATAACGGGGAATCTATTCATCCTGATGAAACGGGACGCGGCCCGATCGGCCAAAAACTCTACGATACCATTACCGGCATTCAGCGCGGA
>DASSAY010000143.1:0-8367 GCA_035699185.1 Balneolaceae bacterium
CAGCAACGAAAGCTCAACCAGCGTATTCAACAGATGATTAATGATATTCAGGGAAACCGGCTAAGCCAAAGCCAGCTTGAGCGGCTTGAACAGCTGTCGAGACAACAAAATTTAATTCGAAAACAACTGGAAGAACTGCAACGAAAAGGGGTGTTTGATTCGGGTGACCGAATGCTAAGCGAGCTGGAGCGCATGTCGAAAAATATGGAAGATGCTATCAATGATCTTCGCGGCGGACAATTGAACCGGCAGCTCATCAAGCGTCAGCAAAACATCTTATCCCGAATGCTGGCTGCCGAAGATGCCCTGCAGGAACGCGGAAAGAAGAAAGAACGCACGGCTACCGCTGCCAAGGATAATCCCCGGTCGAACCCGCCAGACATCACTCTTGAAAAGCTTGAGCAGCAACTCCGTGACATGCTGAACAACCCGAACCGGACGAAGTTTAAAGAAGACTACCAGCGCTTGATTGAGCAATATTTCAAGATTATCGAGCAGCAGGCTGATGCGGAGTGATGGCGTTCCGCCACTGCTACTGCCTACTGATTCACCGCTATTTCTTTTCGATTGGCTTCAATAATTTTACGGTAAGCCATCAAAACGGCTTCGGTAACTTCGGCCTTCAGCACTTGGGCATGTTTCTTAACATCAGCAGAAGCGTTGAGCGGGGCAAAGGGATGTCCCACAATTTTGAGTCCGGGAATATCACCGCTACTGTCCCCGATATAAGCTGCTTCATCCGGTTCTATTCCAATCATTTCGCATAACTTTTTAATGCCGCTTTCCTTGTTGTTTTCGGTGGGAATGACATTAATTGAAACCTCGGTTCTGTGCACTTCAAAGCGCGGGTAATTTTGGTCTACGTATTCAGAAATGAGCGGAAAAACGTCATCAATCGTTCCTTTTTCGAGGTGAATGAGGCCGGCGTCCATCCGTTTGGTAAACTCCAGGATCATGTCAGGATATTTATTAATGATATTTTGCTGCAGCCAGTCTTTGAGTTGTTCAACCTGACGCTCTGCTTCTTCATCAAAAGCAGTCGAGAGCTCAACATTGTTGGTAGCCAGCTCATAAATGCCCCCGCTTTCAAAAACAACGGGGTGATTCACTCCCAGCCATTGAGCTACGGCCTCAACATAAGGCAGGGGACGTCCTGAGCAAATAGATAAAGATGGGATGGCTAAATCGACTTCACTCTGCTCATTCAACCGGCGAATCTGCGATAGCAATTCCCAGCTGGGTTTTTTAAAAGGTGATGTGAGGCATCCGTCGATGTCGGTGATAAAAAGTTTGATCATGTAGTTAAAGGGTGATTAAGTGATTAGGTGATTAGGTGATTAGATGGATACTCTTTAATTGCCATTTATCTTTTACCTAATCACTTCTCGTATTTGGAAAAATCATTCCCAAAAGTAAAAACACTAAACCTATTGCGGCCAGCCACTGGTACTGATTTTCGAAGCCGGTATATTTCTGGCTGGCAAACTTCCCTTGTTGCAACTCATCAAGCCGGCCCAAAAATGCATCAATCCCCGAACCCCCATTGCTGATTTGATAATATTCACCTTCACCTTTTTGGGCGATTGAGCGAAGCACTTCGGGCTGCAGCTTTGTTGTTACCACCTGTCCCTTATTATTCCGTTTATAGCCCATAAGCGATCCGGTGGGATCGTAAATAGGAATAGTTGTACCGGCTTCCGTGCCGATTCCCAATGTATAAATGGAAACATTTTGCTCCAGAAGCTGCTGGAGAGCTTCGTCATAAGCGCCACCCTGATTCTCTCCATCGGAAACGATCAGTAATACTTTTGCGGCTTTTGAGTTTTTATCGCCTTCTGCGGTTTGAAAAGCTTCGGCTGCGGCCTCCATCGCCGCAGCAAAATTAGTGGTTGATGAAGGCATTTGATCGGTTTCAGCAATATTCAGAAACAGTCGCAGAGCGGAGTAATCGAGCGTCATGGGTGACTGGAGGAATGCTTCACCCGTAAAAACAATGAGGCCCACGCGATCTCCATTAAGCCGGTCGATAAGGCGATTTATTTCATATTTAGCCTTTTCCAAACGGCTGGGTTTTACATCTTCCGCGTTCATGCTTGCTGAAAGGTCCAGCGCAATTAAAAGATCAACGCCCTGGCGCTTAACCTCACGAACTTCAGTGCCGATTTTAGGTCCCGAAGCAGCAATAATAAGCAGTGCCAGGCCGATATATAGGCTAACCATCTGAACTTTTTTTCCAAGCGGCCAAAACCCCTTCCGCAGCTTTTCAAAGAGTTCCGAGCCGAAAAATTTTTGGCGCTTTTCATCAAGTTGTTTTGTGTACCACCAATTTGCTGCTGCCAGAAACGGGATGATTAACAAAAACCAGAGATAAAAGGGATCTTGCCAGATCATAGAATAAAGTTATTAGAAGAATGATTTATCTGAGAATAATTAACTGCTAAAGATAAACCAAATTGCATGTACCGGCAATAATTTGTCTATCTTACAAAAGCATCTTAAATTATTTTAATTGATTTGAATGCCAATAGTTTACAGATTGTTAATCTTAGTAATATTTTTAAATTGAAAACCACAAAAATTATGAATAAATCATTAAATAAAATCTTTATTAGCCTGTGTGTCGTTTTATTTGCAATTGGTTGTACCCAGGATGCGACCGTTCAAGAACAGCTTCAAAACGAAGTGGAACAAAATGCCACTGATTTTACCAAAGCCGTTGCCGTTATTCATGCCGCGGGGGAGAGTGATGTTTCGGGGATTGCTACCTTTGAAAAAGTGGAGGAAGGCGTTCGGGTTCATGCCGAACTTGAAGGCTTGACCGAAGGTCCCCATGGTTTTCATATTCACCAATATGGAGATTGCACCGCGCCTGATCTGTCTTCGGCCGGCCCACATTATAATCCTAATGAAAATCCCCATGCCGCCCCTACCGATTCATTACGCCACATGGGTGATATGGGAAATATTGAAGTTGACGCCCAGGGCAATGCCACCATAGATTATGTGGATTCACATATCCAGCTAAACCGTATTATTGGCCGCGCCGTTATTGTTCATCAGGGCAAAGACGACCTTACTTCTCAGCCTTCCGGATCAGCAGGCGCACGAATCGGCTGCGGGGTGATTGGAATTGCCAATACAAGTTCAGAATAATCCTTCTCTTCTTTGATTCTTTAAAAGCCCGGCCAGTAACCGGGCTTTTTTATTTGGCAGAATTTGCGGAGTAAATAATCCTTTTTCTTAATGTCAATCCCGAACGAATGTGAGGGATCTCAAACGTTGGCGCTGCTCACGCCTTAATCATGGCAACTGCCTTTATTGCATTTGAGATCCCTCTTCCCAAAAAACGGGTCATCGGGATGACACATAGACGGAAATAAGTTATTCAAGTTTGTCTGAATGGGAAATTTATTATAAATTAGTATTTAGATAATTAACTAAATATTAAAATGAATACGCTTTTTAAGGCCCTGAATGACCCAACAAGAAGAAAGATTCTGAAGATGCTTCAGGATCGGGATTATTCGGCAGGTGAAATTGCAGATGCTTTTGACATCAGCAAGCCCAGCATTTCCCATCACCTTGATCTCTTGAAGCAAGCAGACTTAATCAGAGGAGAGCGCAACGGGCAGTTTATTTATTATTCAATCAATACTACAGTGCTGGAAGAAGCCGCAAATTGGTTATTAGAAATGGCAAATAAAAACAAAGAGTTATGAAAACGATTAAATATGCTTTCAAAAATGAGTGGTACAACATTTTACTGCTCTTGCTTCCGTTTTTGGCTATCCCGTTTTTATGGAGTTATCTGCCTGAGCAAATGCCCACTCATATAAATTTCGCGGGTGAAATAAATGATTACAGCGCTAAATCTTTTGGTCTTCTCTTCATACCGCTTTTAACCGTCGGAATTTATTTTTTGCTTCTTTACCTGCCAAACATCGATCCCAAAAAACGAATTGAAATCGACCAAAAGCCCATGCCGGTTTTGCGTACAGCGGTTATCCTTTTACTTTTAATCATTCATTTAGACATGATAGTTTTAGGACTGGAAATTGGTTTGGAGCTTCATCCAGCAAATTGGATTTACCTTGCACTGGCTATATTTTTTGTAGTGATGGGAAACTATATGAAAACCATTCAGCCTAATTATTTCATTGGAATTCGCTTGCCGTGGACATTAGAAAACGCTAAGAATTGGCGAAAAACGCATCGGCTTGGTTCTTATGTTTGGGTGATTGGCGGAGCTTTGCTGATCGTTCTATTTCCTTTTCTTACGAATAAAGTTTATTCCACATTCTTTTTCATCATTCTCATAACCATCACCCTCATTCCGGCTTTTTACTCTTTCTATCTTTACAAAACAAAGTTTTAGGATCTATAAATAAAATATCCGACAATTAAATTTGTCATTCTGGTTTTAATTCAAAAAATTTGATCATTGTAATTTTCATCTACATTCAAATTTCATGCTCAAAAATATAAATCTCGAAAAAATCCTGTTTCTTGATATTGAAACCGTCCCCGAAGTATATAATTATACTGAACTTGATGAAGCAAAAAGAAGCCTTTGGGATATAAAAAGTAAGTACAAGCAAAGAAACGGGCTGACTGCAGAAGAGGTGTATGAACAAGCAGGAATTTATGCCGAATTCGGCAAAATTGTTTGTATTTCTGTCGGACTTATTAAACGGGGCGCAAGTCATCAGATCAGGCTAAAATCCTTTTACGGGCATGATGAAAAACAGCTTTTAGAAGAATTTATAAGCCTGTTAGACGAGCACTACAATACCGATCGTCACCTGCTTTGCGCCCATAATGGAAAGGAATTCGATTTCCCCTATCTCGCCCGCAGAATATTGATCAACGGGCTTTCACTGCCCGATTTACTCAATATTGCCAGTAAAAAACCGTGGGAAATCAATCACCTGGATACTATGGAGCTCTGGAAGTTCGGTGATTACAAGCATTACACTTCTCTCGATCTTTTGACCAACATATTTAATATTCCATCACCTAAAAACGATATTACCGGCGCTGATGTAAGCAAAGTCTACTGGGAAGATGAAGACGTTGATCGTATCGCGGAATATTGCGAAAAGGATGTGCTTGCCACCGCCCAACTATTTCTTCGATATCAGGGGCAATCTTTAATAGCGGATGAAAATGTAGTTTCGGTTTGAATTTATTCTAAATAAAAATGCCACAAGTTTAAAACTTGCGGCATTTTCACTTTTCACTTTTCACTTTTCACTTTTCACTTCTGCCTCTCACTCCTCCACTTCCCAGCTATTCATTTTATCCAAAATCACTTCCCTTAAACGGCTCACGGGAATACGGTCCTGCGTCATATCATCCCGGTACCGAATCGTTACCGTATCTTCGCCTTCCGACTCCACACCATCAAAATCAACCGTAATACAAAACGGCGTTCCCGCTTCATCCTGGCGGCGATAACGTTTGCCGATTGAACCGGATTCATCATACAGCACGTTGAAATCCCGGCGCAGATCGGTTTCAATTTTACGGGCTAAATCCTGGAGCTTATCCTTCTTAATGAGCGGGAAAATGCCCACTTTTGTAGGTGCAATCTTAGGATCCAATTTCAGCACCGTCCGTGTATCACCATCCACTTCTTCTTCGCGGTAAGCGTCACAAAGCACCATCATCACCGCGCGATCCAAGCCGATAGACGTTTCGATCACATACGGCACATACCGCTTTTGCTTTTTCTGATCGTAATATTGCAGCTTTTTGTTTGAATATTCCTGGTGCTGGGTGAGGTCAAAATCGGTACGGTTATGAATGCCTTCCACTTCCTGCCAACCAATAGGAAATTCATATTCAATATCAGCGGCATTGGCGGCATAGTGAGCCAGCTTGTCTTCGGGATGAGGATGAAAACGCAACTTCGATTCACGGATCCCCAGCTCTCTGTGCCATTCCATGCGTTCATTCAGCCATTTTTCGTAGTTTTCTCCATCCGTCCCCGGCTCAACAAAATACTGCATTTCCATCTGCTCAAATTCACGCATACGAAATACAAACTGCCGCGCCACCACTTCATTCCGGAACGCTTTACCTACCTGCGCAATACCAAAAGGAATTTGCTGACGCGCGGTATCCATCACATTTTTGAAATTCACAAAAATACCCTGGGCGGTTTCGGGACGCAGATAAACGACATCATCTCCATTATCGCCGGATGAAGTAGCCCCAAACTGCGTTTTGAACATCAGGTTGAACTGGCGAACATCCGTCCAGTCAAACGCGCCGGATTCCGGAGCGCGGATCTCGTTATCCATAATGATTTCGTGCAAATCTTCGCACAGCCCATTTCGGCTTCCGGTAGTATCAAGTTGCTGCTGAAGTTCTTCGGCCTTCTTGTCTTTTCCATCTTTTTTCAACTTGGTGATATAGTCTTCAATCAGCATATCAGCGCGGTAACGTTTATTTGATTGCTTGTCGTCAATCATGGGATCGTTAAACCCACCCACATGTCCGCTGGCTTCCCATACTTTGGGATGCATGAAAATGGAGGCATCAAGCCCAACAATATTACGGTGATATTGCGTCATTGCTTTCCACCAGAAATCGCGGATATTGCGTTTCAGTTCAACTCCGAGCGGTCCGTAATCGTAAACAGCGCCCAATCCCCCGTAAATCTCTGATGATTGATAAATAAAACCACGAGCTTTTGCCAGCGAAACAAGCGTATCTAAATTTTTTAATTCAGTAACAGACATTAAATCTAATAATTTTTGAGTTTGATGAATTCGAGAAGCAAAGATAGCAAAAATTACAGCTATAATTAATGGTTAAGATTGATTCGTTTTATTACGATATTCCAATGATTGGATTTTTGATTGATGATTGTTGATTTATAATTAGAGCATTGTTAACTGTTCACTGTTTACTGATTAACTGAAAATGGATTTTAAAGTAGGAATACTGGGCGCTACGGGGGCGGTGGGACAAAAATTTATTCGCCTGCTTGAACATCACCCCTGGTTCTCGGTTGAAGTTTTAGGAGCCTCCCAACGTTCGGCCGGTAAACCCTATAAAAAAGCCGCTCACTGGATCGAAAAAACCGAATTGCCGGCTGATGTAGCTAACATTGAAGTTCAGGAGTGCGATCCATCTCAGTTTAAAGGGGTCGATTTTGTGTTCTCGGGCTTAGATTCTTCGGCGGCGGGTCAGGTGGAAAAGAACTTTGCCGGCGCCGGCATTCCGGTTATTTCCAATGCCAAAAATTACCGGATGTACGAACAAGTACCGCTGTTGATTCCCGAAGTCAATCCCGGTCACGCAGAGCTTATCAAAAAGCAATCGTTTAGCAGTGATGGTAGTGGGTGGATTGTCACAAATCCCAACTGCGTATCGGTGCCGCTGACGATGTCGCTCAAGCCGCTGCATGATGTATTTGGCATTGAATCAGTCATCGTAACTTCCATGCAATCCATTTCGGGAGCGGGTTATCCCGGCGTTTCCAGTCTGGATATTTTGGCCAATGTAGTGCCGTTTATTCCGGGCGAAGAAGACAAAGTACAAACCGAATCGAAAAAATTGCTGGGCTCGCTTTCCGGCGATACCATTGCTTTTGATGATATGGCCATCCAAGCGACTGCCGTGCGTGTACCCACGATCGAAGGACATCTGCTTTCGGTGACGGTGAAGCTCAAAAATCAGCTCAAAAATGTTGAAGAAGTCCAGCAGGCTTTTACGAATTGGGAAAGCCCGATAGCTGACTTAAACCTTCCTTCATCACCTAAAAAGCCCATCAAACTATACATGGAAGAACGTTTCCCGCAGCCGCGCCTCCATTCAGGCCGGGAAAAAGGAATGCAAACCGCGGTAGGACGTCTGCGTGAAGGAACCGTTATGGATTTAGGATATGTAACCATGGCTCATAATACCATCCGCGGGGCCGCAGGCGGGGCTATTCTTAATGCGGAATTGTTGGTCGCGAAGGGGTATTTGGGGTAGCCCTTCGCATCAATAGTGCGGGAATTAATTGCGCTATTGATGCTCTTAAAAAAACAGACCAGCTTCCAGAGAGAACCTAGCTTTCCCCATCATCAAGCTCATTCAGCTTATATTCGGAGAATCGCATTCGTGCGCTTGAAATTAGTTTTTCTGCTTCATTCCTGTGCTTGCGTTTAATTTTTAAGATGCACGTAGCCAATTCTGTCCCCGGCAGATCTTCAAACGTCTTCATCGAAGTTCCCTCCAGAATTATTTTTCCGCCAAACCATCCCTTTTTAAAAGTGATCGATTCCAAATCGGAAAAAGGAATCGTCGAATTAGTGATGCCCGATTTAAAAAAACCGATCAGGCTGTCCTGCACTTCAAACTCCAGCTCAAAAC
>DASSAY010000144.1:0-5667 GCA_035699185.1 Balneolaceae bacterium
CATAAATTTTAGCGGCCTTTCCACGCGCCCGTTCTTCATTAAAGCCTTCGAGCTCGCTGGCTACATTGATCAATCCACCGGCGTTAATTACATAATCGGGAGCATACAAAATACCGCAGTCAAGCAGCATTTGACCGTGCTTATCTTCTTCATCAAGAATGTTGTTGGCCGAACCGGCGATGATATCACAATTCAAATGAGGAATGGTATCATCATTCACTACGCCGCCGAGGGCACAGGGACTAAAAATATCGACATCGAGCCCATAAATGCTATCGGGATCAACAACCTCTGCACCCACTTCGGCAGCCAGTTTGTTGACTTTATCCTCATAAATATCGCAAACAAAAAGTTTCGCGCCTTCCTCACTCAATAAACGAGCCAGATGAGAGCTTACGTGTCCCGCACCCTGGATAGAAACACGCTTTCCTTCGAGTGAATCAGATCCATAGGCTTTTTGAGCACAAGCTTTCATACCCATATAAGTTCCATAAGCCGTTACGGGTGAAGGATCTCCGCTGCCACCGGTTGATTTTGGCAGGCCCGTAACATACTTCGTTTCCATGCTAACCCACTCCATATTTTCAACATTGATGCCCACATCCTCAGCGGTGATGTAGCGGCCACCCAAACTGTCAACAAAGCGGCCAAAAGCCCGGAACAGGGCTTCATTTTTTTCTTCACGCGGATCACCGATGATCACGGCCTTGCCGCCGCCTAAATTCAATCCGGAGATAGCAGCTTTGTAAGTCATGCCGCGGGAGAGCCGGAGTACATCGCGAATAGCTTCCTGTTCATTGTTGTAAGGCCACATTCGAACGCCGCCCAGCGCCGGGCCCAGCGTGGTATTATGGACAGCAATAATGGCTTTCAGCCCGATTTCGGGTTCAGAACAGATCACAATTTGCTCGTGGTCGTAACTTTGCAACTGGCTGAATAAGGGGAAATCATCACTAATGTCGGCCATTTTATTCTTAGGTATGGTAGATTGCATGATAAAAGGGTTTAAATAAAATTTTATTTCAAAAACTTTTTCAAGCAGCCTCGCTTTAGATGATATTTGTCTTAATTACGTCAGTCAGTGCATAATATTGCTGGCTGGCAATCTTGTTCCGCAACGCTGCCACGGTGTGAATCAGAGAGTGTTCTAAGGTAAGCAAAATTGGGCTATTTTAGAAGCACTCTAAATGCTTTAGGCATCACTCCACAATATTTATTAAACAACTTTGTCTTTGAAATAGTATTTTAATACCCTGTATTACATTGTGATGAAAGTTTGAACCACACTTGTTGAAAAGCAGGTTGAATGGATAGCGGTTTGACCGCCGTTAGGCTATTTATGACAAAAAAGAAAAAAACGGGGAATTATGGCTTTTCGATGGGTATATGTAAAACCGGAACATGAAGAAACAGTGCCACTGCTCCAGCAACAGCTTGGAATTTCCGAAAAAGTAGCTCACCTGCTTTCGCTGAGGGGCATTGATTCGTTTGACAAGGCAAAATCTTTTTTTCGACCCGATCTGAACCAGGTGCACGACCCTTTTTTGATGAAGGATATGGGCAAAGCCACCAATCGGTTGGCCAAAGGCATTCGTGAGGGACAAAAAATTCTGGTCTATGGCGATTATGATGTAGACGGAACCACCGCCACTTCCATTCTCTACATTTTCTTGAAAGAGTTCGGCGTGGATGTCGACTTTTACATCCCCCATCGCTTTAAAGAAGGCTACGGCATCAATATCGAAGGCATCAAATATGCCGCTGACAACCATGCCGATTTGATCATTTCGGTGGATTGCGGCATCACGGCTATCAAGGAAACCGAAAAAGCCAAAGAGCAGGGCATTGATCTCATTATTTGTGATCACCATAACGTGGGTGATGCTATTCCCGATGCTGTGGCTGTGCTTGATCCTAAACGAAACGATTGCCAATATCCTTTCGACGGACTTTCGGGTGCGGGCGTGGGCTTTAAACTGGTGCAGGGAACCATCCAAAAATTAGGGCTGAATGATAAAGTCGCCTATAAATTTTTGGATCTCGTGGCCATTTCCATCGCCTCCGATATCGTCCCCATCGAGGATGAAAACCGGATTTTAATGCGCGAAGGCCTGCGCCGCATCAATGAAAAACCGCGTATCGGCGTTAAAGCACTCATGGACCTGATCAACCTGAAAGCCGGTGCGATCACCACTTCGAATATTGTTTTTTCCATCGGTCCACGCATCAACGCAGCGGGGCGCATGGGTGATGCGAGCAAAGCCGTGTTGTTGCTCATTGCTGAAACCGCAGGGGAGGCCAAGTCGCGGGCTCATGAGCTCGAAAGCATTAACATCGCTCGCCGCGAGACAGATACCCAGACGATGGAAGAAGCCAAGGCGATGGTTGACAAAGATTTCAACCTGGATAAGATTTCGTCGATGGTTCTGCATCACCCCGACTGGCATCTTGGGGTGATCGGCATTGTGGCCTCGCGGCTGGTTGATACTTATGGGCGCCCCACCGTAATGCTCAGCACGGTGGATGATGAGATCAAAGGGTCCGCGCGCAGCATCAAAGGCTTTAATATTTATGATGCTTTTAAGGAATGCGAAGATTTGCTCGAACAGTTCGGGGGACACGAATTCGCGGCGGGGCTGACCATCAAAAAAGAAAACCTCGAAGAATTCCGCCGGCGTATTGATGAAATCGCCTCTCAAAATTTAACCGAACAGGATTTTAATCCCGAACTGCAAATCGACTGCGACCTGGATCTGAGCGACGTTAACATGCGCTTCTGGAAGCTGCTGAGTCAGTTTGAACCCTACGGCCCCGGCAACCTACAGCCGGTTTTCGTAAGCCGCGATATTCGCGTAGTCGGCGTTCCGAGTATTGTAGGCAGCGGACACCTGAAATTAAAAGTAGCCCAAAACGGTTCTGGGGTGTTTGATGTAATCGGCTTTAATATGCACGAATATCTGCCCTTGTTGCGTAATGGAAACGGACAGAAATTGAATATCGCCTACTCCCTCGAAGAAAACTACTGGAACGGGCGCTGCACCTTGCAGATTCGGCTAAGGGATATTCAGTTACAGTAAGAAAATTAAATAACACTGCTAACATCATAATTGTAGAAACGGATTGCATCCGTTCGATGCGTCTCTACAGTACACCTTTTCTAAAAAAGTTAAGCACGGTAAGAAAGTTAAGAAAACAGGCAATTTAACCTTTCTATAAAGCCGAAAAGCTTTTATATTTGGCAACTCGAAAAGGGACTGTAGCTCAGTCGGTAGAGCACACGACTGAAAATCGTGGTGTCGGCGGTTCGATTCCGCCCGGTCCCACCAAAAGCCTTGTAGCGAAAGTTGCAGGGCTTTTTTAGTTGGGCCTTTATTAGACATAGCTCTTGTCATTACTTGACAAGATGATTGTTATTGCTTACAGAGCCTCTATTATTGCCAGAAAACCGGCTTGTAATTGCTTCGCAAGAGGATTGTGATTACTTCGCAGAACGATTACGTTTGCTTCGCAAGGCCCCTGAGATTACTTCTCAGTCTGAGCTTTTGGAAACACTAAAGAATACTCATCAGGCGACTGGGCTTGTCGCCCGATGAGTGAACGGAGCAGGAACACTACTGAAGCCGATAATATTTCATTGCGAGCCAATTATCTTGTCTTGCGAATGAACCATCCCTGCCCACCAGCCACAAATCTATCAAAATTATCAATACCAAAACAATGTAGCCTACCAATCTTTTCCTTATCTTTGCGTTCTAAGTTAAAATCACCCAAATCATTACACAATTTCATGCGCTATTTTTTACTGTTCTTGTTAACCGTTTTTGTCGCTTGCTCAAGCCAGACCCCAAAGAATTTAACCGAAGAAGTAAACGGGTTAATCGCCGAAGATAATTATTCCCAGGCCCTGGAGGTATTGAATAATGCTGATCCTGCTAAAACTGATGCTGATATTGCAACCCTGAAAGAAAAGACGTATTTAAATTACGGGTTGTATCTCGAATACCGGGGACCGGAAGACAGCAGCATGCGGGATCGGATGACCTCAGCTCTGAGGCAATACATCGAAGTGCTCAAAATCAACCCGCACAACCAAAAGGCCCGCGGCGAAATTCAGCAGATTATGAACATTTATCAAACCATGCCGGACCGCTCGCCGGGCGAAGATATTTTGAAAGAATTGCAGGAGCTGGGGTTTGAGTATGGCGAAGCAAACGTGAAACGTGAGAAGTGAGACGTTTTTCGTTTGCCGTCTCACATTTCGCTCTTCAATCCTTACAAAAATTTTTCCTTTACCAGCCATGTCCAACAACACTCCAACCATTAAAAACCGCAAAGCTCGCCATAATTTTCATGTGGATGATACGTACGAAGCCGGGCTGGTTTTGAAAGGCACGGAAGTGAAATCGCTGCGCCAGGGCAAGGCGAGCCTGGGTGAAGCTTTTGCTTATTTGAAGGATGGCGAAGTGTGGTTGCAAAACATGTACATCAAGCCGTATGAGCAGGGCTCGTATGCCAATCACGATGAACGCCGCGAGCGCAAGTTGCTGCTAAACAAGCGCGAAATCCGCGAATTGGATAAGGCGGTTACGCGTAAAGGTTACACGCTGGTTCCGCTCAAACTGTACTTTAAAAAAGGCTATGCCAAGCTGTTACTGGGTATCGCCAAGGGGAAAAAACGGCACGACAAACGTGAAGATATCAAAGAACAAGACATCAAGCGAGAATTGGACCGTAAAGTGAAAGGTTCATACAAAGTGGATTTATAGTTCACTTTATCATCACTTCCTACATACAATCTTTATACAAATTCAGTATCTTAATTAATTGTTCCTAAACGGAAGGTTATTCATCTTTGTTACGATTGTTCTTTCAATTTTAAAATATATTATTTTTGTCCCCAAAAGAACGTTTTATAAAAATACTCGGCCTTAACAGGGCCGTCATGGCGCTTTCGCTGGCGCGCATGGCCGATGCGATGGGCAACAGCATCCTTTTCATTCTCATCCCCCTGTATGTAGCCAAACTGCCTCACGAATACCTGCCTTTAGCCATTCCGGTGCTGGTAGGCCTGCTGATTTCTCTCTTCGGCTTCATCACTTCCATTTTTCAGCCTGTTATGGGAGCCATCAGCGATAAACTTAACAAACGGAAAGCGCTTATCCAGGTGGGGCTGGGCATCATTGCCGTAAGTACCCTCTTTTTTGTCTTTGCCGAAAGTTTCACCCACTTGATTGTTCTACGTATTTTCCAGGGTATTGGCGTTGCCATAACTATCCCCGCATCCATGTCGCTTATGACCGCCATTACCCAAAAAGAATCGCGCGGAAGTTCTATGGGCGTGTTCAGTACTTTTCGGATGATCGGTTTTGCCGCCGGCCCGGTAATTGGCGGCTACCTTAAAGTTTATTTCGGGTTTGATGCCGCCTTTTATGCCGGGGCTGCCCTCATTTTTCTCTCCATGCTGCTCGTCCAACTTTGGGTGAAAGAAGTAACGCTGGACCTTGATGAAGATGAAGCAGCTACAAAACGCCTCAGCATTTTTGATGCCTCGCTCTACAATGCCGGCATCTTCAGCGCCGCCGTTGCCATCTTTGTGATGGCCTGCTGTTTTTCGATGGTTACCACTTTAGAAAATGCTTTTAACGCACGGCTTGAAATGACCGCCAT
>DASSAY010000145.1:0-7562 GCA_035699185.1 Balneolaceae bacterium
GCAAGCCGCAATAAGGCTGGCAGTTTTCTCGGAAATCACTTTAAAATAATACTCTTCATCCATGTTAAAAAGTCCCGCTGCCTTGAACTGGCGCAATTCGCCTTCGCTCATATCTTTTACAGCCGTGGAAAGCACTTTCAGCAGTTTAAACTCTTCGTACTCGAGCGCGGTGAGCAGGCCTTTAGAGAGCAGAAAATCACCCAGTAAAACGCTGGCTTTGTTTTTCCAGACCTTGTTGATACTCAGGAAACCGCGGCGGATATCGGCATCATCAACCACATCATCATGGATGAGCGTGGCCGTATGCAAAAGTTCGATCATCGTGGCGGCAACATAGCTGCGTTCGGTAATATCACCGAAAAGGCGGGCCGACATAAATACCAGTGTGGGGCGAATTTCCTTGCCCTTTTGCCGCAGCAGGTACTGCACGATTTGATCGAGCACGAAAACATCGGTTCGAAGCGCTTTTTTATAAAAGGAGCGGAACTCAGAGAGATCATCAGATACGGGTTTGGTGATCTCCTTAAGCGTTTTTTTATCCTTTCGCTTAAATGTGGTTGTGCTATCCAGCTTGGTATCAATCATTATCGATTTGGGATAAACGTAGTGATGCTAAGTGTAGTGCCAATTTTTGCAGTAACTCCAATCATATGAATTAAAGTTGAAATTTAATAATTATTCAGCTTTTATACTCCCGGCATTTACAATACCTTTTGAGATGTAAAATGCCGGGATTTAACTTTAATAGTTTTTGAGTCATGATGAAGCTTGATGTAAGCCGTGCCAGGCAATTTTTAACGGATGAAGAATTTCAAAATGCTTATTCAAAAGCGGAAAAGTCGCTACAGCTTGTGCGAGATGCGAGCGGCGCAGGGGCTGAATGGCTGGGATGGAGAGAAATTCTCCGCGACCCGAATGATGCTATCCTTGAACAGCTGGATAGCCTTGCCGCGGCTATTCGTGCAAATGCCGATGTCTTTATCGTGTGCGGAATCGGCGGCTCTTACCTGGGCGCCCGCGCCGTTATCGATGCTCTTTCACCCTTTTTTGGCTCTAACGGGCCTGAAATTATGTACGCCGGTCAGCACATGAGCGGCAAATACCAGGATGAACTTTTAGAACATCTCGAGCAGCCGAATTCCGAAGGCGAGGCCAAAAGCGTTTATTTAAATGTGATCTCAAAATCAGGTACTACGCTTGAGACGGCGCTGGCTTTTCGGGTACTGCGAAAATGGATGGAAGAGCACTTCCCCGAAGATACCACTGATCGCATCATCTGTACGACCAGTGCGAAAGGTGGAGCATTAAACAGTCTTGCTGAAGAAAAAGGTTATCAAAAATTTATTATTCCCAAAGATATTGGCGGCCGTTTTTCGGTGTTAACTCCCGTAGGTTTACTGTCGTCGGCTGTGGCAGGCATTGATATACGTACTTTATTTTATGAAGCTGTTTCTAAATTTGAGGAGCTGGAGGAAAATCCACAGCCGGTTTTAGAGTATGCCGCCGTAAAATACGCGCTTCACCAAAAAGGGAAAGCGGTAGATATTATCACTTCGTTTGAGCCGCAGCTTCACTCGCTTGGTAGTTGGCTGCAACAGTTATTCGGCGAAAGTGAGGGTAAGCAGGGAAAGGGGATGTTTGCGGCTAAAGCTACTTATTCAACCGATTTGCATAGCATTGGGCAGTTTGTGCAGCAAGGCCCGCGAAATTTGATGGAGACTTTTATCCGGGTTGAGTCTGCTTCACCCGGCCCGGTTATTGATGAAGTTGAAGCCAACAACGACGGACTTAATTATTTAGCGGGACGTTCTTTTCACGATATCAACAGCCGGGCTTTTGAGGGAACTTTGCAGGCACATGTTGATGGCGGTGTTCCTTGTATTGTAATTACACTCGCCAAATTAAATGCCCAGCATGTTGGAGAATTTATTTATTTTTACGAGCTCTTGACGGCTGTTTATTGCTATTGTTTAGGCGTTAACCCTTTCAATCAGCCGGGTGTGGAAGATTATAAAAAGGCCATGTACAAGTTGCTGGGGAAGCAGTGACCAGATTCCTGATTCCAGTACCGGTTGCCAATATCCGGCGGTCATCTGGAATCCAGCATCTGGTATCTCGATTTAGCCCACTGATTCATTAGGGGCGCTGGATTTTATTAAAGGAAAAATATTTAACTAAAAGTATTACATGTCAGACAACACAAATTATCTACCGGGTACAGAAATCCCTGACAATCTTAAATTTATTGCTATTGCCGGGAATATCGGGGCGGGGAAATCGTCACTCACAGGCCTTTTAGCGAAGCATTTTGGCTGGAAAGCTTTTTATGAATCGGTGGATAATAATCCCTATTTGGCCGATTTTTATGATGATATGCGCCGCTGGAGCTTTAACCTGCAAATTTTCTTTTTATCCAGTCGTTTTCGTCATCAAAAGCAGATGCTTGAAGGGGAAGGGCATTTCATTCAGGACCGGACGATTTATGAAGATGTAGAAATTTTCGCCAAAAACCTGCACGAAATGGGGTTGATGAGCGACCGTGATTTCAACAATTATGAAGCCCTTTTTAACGAAATGACCTCCTTCTTGCAGCCGCCGAGCCTGCTTATTTATATTCGTGCACAAGTGCCCACATTAGTGAGGCAAATTCAGCAGCGCGGGCGGGAATACGAAAACACGATTCGTATCGAATATCTGGAGCGGCTTAACCGGTTATATGAAGACTGGATTCAGCGTTATCCCCATCAAAAGCTGATTATCGACACCGACGATCTCGATTTTGTGAACAATAAAGAAGACCTTGGGCGCATTATAGAATTGATTGAACAGCGATTATTTGGGCTGTTTAATTGATTGCAGGTAAACTCAATTATTCCTATTTTTGTTTGCTATTACTGATATGTCTAAACTTGAATTTAACATAACAGAAATTCTCGAAGGGGAGAGTCGGCGAACCGTCGATTTATCCGATGAAGACCTGGATTTATCTCCTTTCGATTTTTGCGGGGGTGAAGTAAACTTGGAATTCTACAGAACGGTCCGTTTCATCCGGGTTAACTTTCATGTAGATTCTGATGTTGAGCTGGTTTGCGACCGGTCGCTCGAACCTTATATTCAACCCATTAAAGCTGATTATGAAGTCGTTTTTAAGGTTGATGTTGAAGAGGAGACCGAAGATGAAAATGGTGCCGTTCGGCGCTTTAACTTTTCATCGAATACCTTCAGTGTGGAAGATGAAGTGCGTGATACCATTATGCTGAACGTTCCGATTAAAAAACTTCATCCGAAGTTTCTTGATGAAGAAGGAAATCCAAAAGATTTTGGTACCAAACGGTTCGGGAAGCCTGAAGAAGATGATGAATCGGAAAAAATTGATCCCCGCTGGGAAAAACTGAAGAAATTTAAGAATTAACAAAAATACAAACCTTGTCATCCTGAATTTATTTCAGGATCTATAGGAAGAATTGATTTAACAGCCTTATAATAAAACCTTCGCGAAGATGCTGAAACAAGTTCAGTATGACATAGACAAGGTTTTCCAAGAATTAACAGAAACACTATTACTACTATTTTAAATAATGGCACATCCAAAACGAAGACATTCTAAATCACGAACAAGAAAACGACGTTCCCACCACAAAATAGGGGAGCCGACGTTGGCTGAATGTCAAAACTGTGGTGCCCTGCATCGCTATCATCACATCTGTACTGAGTGTGGCCACTACCGGGGCCGCCAGATTTTAGATGTGAAGAAATAACATTAGCCTAACCTTTTATTCATGATTATTGCTGTAGATGCCGCGGGGGGCGATCACTATCCCGAAAGTCCGGTTTTAGGAGCTATAGAAGCCACCAAAGAACTTTCCGACCTAAAAGTTATTTTGGTCGGGCCCAAGGCAATGATAAATGAGGAACTTTCAAATCACGAATACGATCCGCAGCGTATTTTAGTACAGCATGCTACTGAAGTTATAGGCATGAATGAATCGCCTGCTCAGGCAGTAAAAACCAAGCAAAAATCATCGATTGTCACCGGAGTAGGCATCCACAAAGCAGGAAAATGCAACGCTTTCGTAAGTGCCGGAAACACCGGTGCTTTGCTGGCCGCTTCAACCTTTCTCTTAGGCAAATTAGAAGGTGTCAGTCGTCCCACTATTGCTGCCGTTTATCCTACCGTTAAAGGCATCCGGTTGATGATGGACGTGGGCGCAAATCTTGAAATGCGCTCCGAAATGTACAAGCAGTTTGCCCAGATGGGAACTATCTATGCAAATACAGTAATGGGTATTGAAGATCCCAAAGTAGGTCTTTTAAATGTAGGTGAAGAAAAGGGAAAGGGCACGGAAGATCTGAAAGAGGCTTTTGAAGAACTGAAGGATCTTCCCAATTTTGTGGGTAATATCGAAGGGCGTGATATTTTCCCTGCCAAAGCAGATATTTTTCTGTGCAACGGGCTGGTAGGAAACCTTCTGCTAAAATTGGGTGAATCTATTCCTGATGCCGTAGGCACTTTTATTCAAAAAGGAATACAGAAATTAGATTTAAGCACAGATGAAGCTAAACTGGTGGCGCAGATTTTAAAAGCATCACTCGAAGAATTTAACCCCGAAAGAGTAGGCGGCGTACCTTTTCTGGGCGTAGACGGGCTTACAATGGTAGGCCACGGAAGCAGCACCCCTCTTGCCATAAAAAATATGATATTGAATGCCGTAAAATGTATCGAGCACAATATCAATGAAAAAATTGTAGCATCTCTCAATTAATTATCTCTACATGTCGGAAATAAAGCGTGCAGTAATAACAGCAGTAGGGCACTATTTGCCTGAAAGTCGGCTGACCAACAATGATCTTGAAAAAATGGTTGAAACCAATGACGAATGGATTCAAACCAGAACCGGTATTAAAGAACGCCGCATTTTAAAAGATAAAGACAAAGCTACTGCGTTTATGGGGGCTGAAGCCGCAAAAGAAGCTCTGGAACAGCGCGGGATTTCGGCTGAAGAAATCGACCTCATTATTGTAGCCACCGTAACGCCCGACTACCTGTTTCCCGCTACCGCATGCAGAGTACAACACATGATCGGCGCTTCGAATGCTTATGGATTTGATGTTTCTGCCGCATGCAGCGGCTTTTTGTTTGCCCTCACGACCGGCGCCAATTTTATTGAATCGGGACGAGCAAAAAAAGTACTGGTTATCGGCGCCGACAAGATGAGCTCTATTGTTGATTACACCGACCGCTCAACCTGTATTCTTTTTGGTGATGGCGGTGCCGCTGTACTATTGGAAGAGTCGGAAGACGAAACCGGGATTTTAGATTACATTCACCACACAGAAGGGGATACGACTAACGCTTTATACCAGCCGGGCGGAGGAAGTTTGAATCCCGCCAATGCAGATACCGTAGCCAACAATCTGCATTACGTTAAACAATGCGGACAAACCGTTTTCAAAAAAGCGATTGTGGGTATGGCTGATGTAGCCGCTGAAATTATGGAGAAAAATAATCTCTCGGCTGATGATGTCGCATGGCTGGTACCACATCAGGCCAATATGCGAATTATTGACGCTACGGCTAAACGAATGGGCCTCGATCGAAACAAAGTGATGATCAATATTCAGGATTACGGCAACACTACGGCAGCTACGATTCCGCTTTGCTTGTATGATTGGAAAGACAAACTTAACCACGGTGATAACCTTATTCTCGCGGCCTTTGGCGGCGGTTATACCTGGGGATCAATTTATGTAAAATGGGGGATGAAATAATGGCTACAGCATATCTTTTTCCGGGACAAGGCTCACAATTTGTAGGAATGGGACAGTCTCATTATGATGAAAATAGCGAGTTTGCTTCGTATGTAGATCGCGCCAATGATGTTTTAGGCTTTGATTTAAAAGCCATCATGTTTGAAGGCCCCCAGGAAAAACTCAAGCAAACCGAATTTACTCAACCCGCTATTTTTCTTCATTCCATAGCGCTGTACAAAACGCTTGATGCCACTCCCGATATGGCAGCGGGACACAGCCTGGGAGAATTCTCAGCGCTCACAGCTTGCGAAGCGATTGAATTTGATGACGCGCTTAAAATTGTTCGCCGCAGGGGTGAACTGATGCAGCAGGCCGGTGAAACCAATCCCGGTACGATGGCTGCAGTTATCGGAATGGACGATGATGCGGTTGAAAAAGTTTGCGCGAAAGCCACAGAAGAAATTGGCAAAGAAGTGATTGCCGCCAACTACAACTGCCCGGGACAACTGGTTATTTCGGGTGATGTGGAAGCGGTGAAACGAGCGGTTGAGCTGGCCAAAGATGAAGGCTGCCGACTGGCGAAGATATTGCCGGTGAGCGGAGCTTTTCATTCATCACTCATGCAACCTGCTTTCGATGGTTTGAAGGAAGGGCTGGAATCTCTTGAAATTTCAAAACCTGCATGCCCCATTTACAGCAATTACACGGCCGAGCCTACAACCGATCCTGTGACGATCAGACGAAATGTGCTACAGCAATTGTTGAATCCCGTACGATGGACACAAACGCTGAAAAACATGCACGCTAATGGAGCCGATTCTTTTGTAGAAGTAGGTCCGGGCAAAGTTTTGCAGGGCTTGGTAAAACGTACTTTAAAGGATGTAGAGATTGAGGGGTATCAGTGAAATGTATTTCTAATTAGCTGTGAAGGAGTTGTACTCCTGGACGGCGGCGGGAGTGCAACTCCCTTGGAGCTTATGAGTTGTCAGGGGGATGACTGATAAAGCAATAAATTATAATTCAGTTGCTGATAGATTGTTTTAACATAAAATTATTTGACCAGTAAAATTATGAGTTTATCACTTGAAGGAAAAACAGCCTTGGTTACCGGCGGCAGCCGGGGAATTGGGCGGGCCATTGCGTTAACCCTTGCCGGTTATGGCGCTGATGTGGCTATCACTTATGCCCGTTCGACCGATGCGGCTAATGAAGTAAAAAAAGAAATTGAAGCCAAAGGCCAAAAGGCTAAAGCAATCCAGGCTGATGCGGTGAGTTTCGACAGGGCAGATGAAGTAGTTTCTGAAATTAAGGATGATTGGGGCAAGCTGGATATTCTGGTAAATAACGCCGGCATCACCCGTGATAATCTCATTCTGCGAATGAATGAAGAGCAGTGGGATCAGGTTATTGATACGAATTTGAAAAGTATTTTTAATTACAGTAAAGCGGTCGCTAAACCAATGATGCGAAATCGCGGCGGTTCCATCATCAATATTAGTTCGGTGGTGGGTCTGAGCGGCAATGCCGGACAAAGCAATTACGCGGCGTCGAAAGCCGGAATTGTTGGGTTCACGAAGTCATTCGCTAAAGAACTGGCTTCGCGAAATATCAGGGCGAATGTGGTTGCGCCGGGATATATCACCACAGAAATGACTGAAAGCCTGGACGAGAAAGTGCTGGAAATGATTGAATCGGAAACTCCGCTGGGACGTCCCGGTAAGGCGGATGAAGTGGCTCAGACCGTAGCCTTTTTGGCTTCTGATATCAGCTCATACATTACCGGTGAAACGCTGCGGGTTGATGGCGGAATG
>DASSAY010000146.1:0-5159 GCA_035699185.1 Balneolaceae bacterium
CCTGGTATTTCTGTTCTCAGGAAAAAAGTGAACCTGAATAAATAGCTTTGTGTTGAATGATCTGAATCAGTTATTAAAAATTTGATAATCATGAGTGACAGTCCATCGGTAAGTGAAGATGTAAAAAAAAGCGCACCCAAAAGTGAAAGTTCATCAGATAAAAAAACGTTAATAGATCAAGCTAAAGAAGTTTTGAAGAAGAACTGGACGGGAAAATATACGCGCCCGGCCATCCCTTTATATCCTCATCAATGGTCGTGGGATTCTGCTTTCATAG
Source organism: Balneolaceae bacterium (assembly GCA_035699185.1). Classification (GTDB taxonomy): domain Bacteria; phylum Bacteroidota; class Rhodothermia; order Balneolales; family Balneolaceae; genus Fodinibius. Next base: position 278 of record DASSAY010000146.1, read on the forward strand.
CCATCGGCTGCGCTCATTATGATCTTGAACGGGCTGAAAAAGAGCTTCAACGACTTTTTACAGGTCAGTGGGATAATGGAATGGTGCCTCACATAGTTTACAATCAACAAGAGGATATTGATTATTTTCCCGGTCCCGAGTTTTGGCGTACCGATGCTGTTAAAGGCGCCCCTGATGATCCAGCCACTTCGGGTATTTGTCAGCCTCCGATTCATGCTACCGCCATTCGCCGTGTCCTGGAGAATGCAACCGACCGGGTCGTAGCGCAAGAATTCGCGGCAGATTTGTTTCCAAAGTTAAAGAAATGGCATAATTTTTTATACGACGAGAGAGATCCGAATGATGAGGGCTTGGTATATATCCGGCATCCCTGGGCATCGGGACAAGATAATTCACCAAGCTGGGATGAAGCTTTGAATAGAATAAAGCTGACAGAAGAGGAGCGCCCGGAATATGAAAGAACGGATGATAAATATGTAGAATCCGCCGAACGTCCTACCGATACCAGTTATGATCGCTATGCTTATCTGATAGACTTTTTTCGCCTTCGAGATTACGATGAAGAAAAAATACGGCAGGATGGATGTCCCTTTATGGTTCAGGATGTGCTTTTTAATTCAGTCTTATGCCAAGCCGGCCGCGACATGGCGCAAATTGCAGAATGGCTGGAAAAAGATCCCGAGCCATTTTACAAACAGGCCAAAAAAACAGCAAAGGCTATTAATAACAAACTGTGGGATGATAACCATGGAATATATGTCAGCTATGATATGGTCTCGGGTGAACAAATCGAAGTACATATGCTATCCGGATTTCTGCCACTATTTGCCGGTGTGCCTTCTCCCATTCGCGCCGAGCGGATTTATAAATACTTGAATACACGAAGTTTTGCCCGTGTTAAAGGCTCCTATTTAGCCGTTCCCAATTACGATCGAAGAGAGCCGGATTTTTCCCAACGCAAGTACTGGCGCGGCCCGATATGGATTAATATGAATTGGTTGTTATATCAGGGGTTGAGACGCTATGGGTACAAAGAATATAACCGGTTAATTAAAAAATCTGTTATCAAATTAGCCTCTGAATATGGATTTTATGAATATTATAACCCCGAAAGCGGCGAGGGATATGGTGCTAAAGATTTTTCATGGTCCGCCGCCTTGCTGATTGATATTTTACATGACAAAGAGTAAATAAACTTAAAACAACAATCTGTAAGCGTTGTTGTTGGAGACGCTGACAGGAACCAGAAACCCTCCCGACAGCGGTCGGGACAGGTCAATTTATACTTTTTATACTTTCAACCGCACAACCCGTTTTTAACGATTAAAAAAAAGAGAGAGATGATGAATGATGAGAAAAACTTTGAAAAGGTAGTGGTGATAACAGGAGCTTCGGCCGGTTTGGGACGCGCCCTCGTTCGCGAATTTGCCAAGCATGGCGCAAAAGTAGGCATCCTGGCCCGAGGTAACGATGGAATAGAGGCGGCCCGGCAAGAGGCAGAAGATCTGGGAGGCGAAGCCATAGCCATTTCCACCGATGTAAGTGATGCCACACAAGTAGAGGCCGCCGCCAAACAGGTTGAAAATGAATTTGGGCCTATTGATGTGTGGATTAACAACGCGATGGTCAGCGTTTTCTCACCATTCAAAGAAATCGAAGCCGATGAGTTTGAGCGAGTAACCGATGTAACTTATCTGGGGCAGGTATATGGAACGATGGCTGCTCTAAAAAGGATGCTTCCGCGCGATGAAGGCACTATTATCCTGGTAGGATCCGCCCTTGCTTACCGGGGCATTCCCTTACAATCTGCTTATTGCGGGGCGAAACATGGTATTCATGGTTTCTTTGAATCACTAAGAGCTGAGCTCATTCACGATAAAAGCAATATTCATCTCAACATGGTGCAGCTTCCGGCCATGAACACCACGCAATTCGAATTCGTTAAAAGCCGCCTCCCCAACAAACCCAAGCCCATGGGAACCATTTATGCACCTGAAGTGGCGGCCCGTGCCATCTTCCATAATGCGGTTGACCCCGAGCGGGAAGTTTATGTGGGCTATACCACCGTACAAGCCATTCTTGGAAATAAAGTTATTCCCGGCCTGCTGGATCATTACCTGGCGCGGACAGGCTACAAAGGACAACAAACCGATGAACCGGCAGAGGAAAGGCCGGACAATCTCTGGGAACCGATTCCGGGCGATCATGGAGCGCATGGAGATTTTGGCACGAATAGCTGGGAATTCAGTCCAAAACTATGGGCAGAAAAACATCCGTGGCTTGCGGGAATCAGCGCGGCGACATTGGCCGTCGGGGTAGGAGCCGCCGTTAACGGTTTTTTAGAAGAGTGATATCTTGCTACGCCACGGCTTTTTAGCCTTCATTTCGTTTACCTTTTTTACATCAACCTTCTACTAACCTTCATTCAGCATTCTTTTGCTTGTTCATATTCAATCGTACTTTTTTATTCCGTATTATTGAAAGGAAAATCAATTAGAATGTATGAATCAGCAGAAGATTAAAATTAGTTTAATTCAAACCACGTGTTCTGAAAATTCGGGGCTGAATCTTTCCAAAACGCTTCAAAAAATCAAAGAAGCAGCTGAAAAGGGTGGACAGATTATTGCTCTCCAGGAATTATTCAATACCACCTATTTCTGTAAAACGGTTGATGACAAGTTTTTTGATTGGGCTGAACCGATTCCCGGTCCGCTAACAGATCAACTATGCGAGCTGGCCGGGGAATTAGAAATCGTACTGGTTGTCCCATTTTTCGAAAGGCGGACGGCAGGGATTTATCATAATTCTTTAGTGGTGATTGATGCCGACGGAACACTGCTGGGTACTTACCGGAAAAAACATATTCCCGATGATCCCGGTTTTTATGAGAAATATTATTTCACTCCCGGTGATGGCGATTACCGGGTTTTTGATACTAAGTATGCTAAAATCGGTCCCCTTATTTGTTGGGATCAATGGTATCCCGAAGCGGCACGAATAACGGCTTTGAAAGGAGCGGAGATTTTGATTTACCCCACAGCCATAGGAACTTTGCCTGATGAAGACGAACGAACGGCAAAAGAATTTCAGGATGCGTGGCTAACCATTCAACGAAGCCATGCCATTGCTAACGGATGTTTTGTGGCTGCTGTAAACCGCGCAGGCAAAGAAGGTGAAATCACGTTCTGGGGACAATCATTCGTGGCGGGGCCTTTTGGACAAATGATAGCTCAGGCCGGGAGCGAAGAAGGAATTTTGATCACTGAAATTGACCTGTCAAAAATCGAAAAGCAACGTCAAGCTTGGCCGTTTTTTCGTGATCGTAGAATCGATACCTACAAACCTATTTTGAAAAGGTTTATTGATAAAAGCTCGAAATTCGAATAATCAAAATTCGAAACAGATTATCTCAAATTCGAAATATTCACCTTTTTTTGTAAGGAATTACTTTTAAAAGGGTCTTACTATAGAATATTAATTAAATTAATTTTTATGAGTAAGAAATATGACCTTGAAGAACGTGCATTTTTGTTTGCAAAAGCTGTAATTGAATACATCAATAAGTTAAAAAAGACATTGGCAAACGTAGAGGTTTCGAGACAACTGATTCGTTCAAGTGGTTCAACAGGAGCGAATTATATAGAAGCAAATGAATCATTAAGCAGAAAAGACTTTGTTTACAGAATTAAATTATGCCGTAAAGAAGCTAAAGAGTCAACTTTTTGGCTTAAACTTTTGGAGGACAAAGAAGGAAATGACGAAGAACGGCAAAATTTAATCCAGGAGTCTGTTGAGCTAACAAAAATATTCGGGGCAATTCTTAGGAAATCAGTTTAAAAATGAACTGTTTTGAATTTTGAACATTCGGATTTTGGATTTACAATGCAAAAACATCTGCAAGGATCAAAGCCTTTAACTTACAAAATGCCCGCCGAATGGGAAAAACACTCTGCCACTCAACTTCATTGGCCCTCAAATCCTGAAACCTGGCCCGGAAAGCGGCTCGAAAAAGTGGAGCAGGTTTATCTGGATATCATCGAAGCGTTGCACCTGCATGAACCGATTCACTTGCTGGTAAACGATGAAAAAACCAAAAAGCGAGCTCTTGATCTTCTGAAGGAAAGAGCCATCAATCTTCAAGATTTAACCGTTCACGTCCAGCCTGTTAATGATATTTGGGCGCGGGATTGCGGGCCGATATTTGTCCGCAGAAAGAATGGACATAAAGAAGAATTCGCCATCACCGACTGGGATTATAACGCCTGGGGCGGGAAATATCCGCCTTTTGATGCTGATAACCGTCTGCCCGAATATTTTGCTTCGAAGTATAATATGCCGCGTTTTGAAACGGGTATGATTTTAGAAGGCGGTTCCATCGAGACAAACGGAGATGGAGTTTTACTTACCACAGAATCCGTATTGTTGAATCCAAATCGCAATCCTAATTTATCAAAAGATGAAATCGAGCAGCGGCTGAAGGATTATCTGGGCATCGAAAAAATCATTTGGCTGAAGCAGGGGCTGGAGGGCGATGATACTGACGGACATATTGATGACCTGGCCCGTTTCCTCAACAAGAATACCATTTTAGCGATGGTGAGCGAAGATCCCGCTGATATGAATTATGAGCGGTTACGGGTAAACCTGGAAATTTTGCAAAAAGCCACCAATCAGCAGGGCGAGCCTTTTATCATCAAAACGCTGCCGTTGCCCAAAACAAAAATTGAAGGCACAACGGTTGATGGCTCAGAATATGTACCCGCCAGCTACGCCAATTTTTATATTGCGAATGGCCTTGTTTTAGTGCCTTTGTATGATGAACGCTACGATCAAAAAGCACTTGATCGGTTTGATGAATATTTTCCGGATAGAGAAGTGGTGG